>RPYR01000169.1 GCA_008671285.1 Collinsella aerofaciens
GCTAGTCCAGGCGTTGGCCGTCGGCGCGCACACGCTCGGTGCCGCGTCCACTGATCTGGCGGATAACCTCGCCGGCAATCATCTGACCCATGATGGGCGGCATAAAACTAGCGGTACCCAACTCGGTACGCTCGTGGATGTTGGACGGGTCGCGGGGTTGGGTCTTAACCGATTCCTCGCAGCTAAACAGCACGTGCAGACTCTTGATTCCGCGCTTCTTACATTCTTTGCGCATGATGCGGCTCATGGGGTCGCGTACCGTATCGAAAATGTCGGCAAAGCGGAGGCACTCGGGATGGAGCTTGTTGGCCCCGCCCATGGAGCTAACCAAACGAATGTCGTGGTCCTGAGCATATTTGGCAATGGTGAGCTTGGCCGAGATGGTGTCGATGGCGTCGACGACGTAGTCGAGCTTGCCGTCCGTCTGCTCCAAAACGCTCGCGAAGAACTCGTCGATGTTGTCGCTCAGCAGGTATTCGGTGCGTTTGATAACGGTGGCGGTGGGATTGATGTCGTGGATCATGGCTTCCATAACATCGACCTTGCGCTTGCCGATGGTGCTGTGAAAGGCGATAGCCTGGCGATTGATATTGCTGGGCGCGACGATGTCCTTGTCCAGAATGACGAAATGACCAATGCCGCCGCGGGCGAGTGCCTCGCAGCAGTTGGAGCCCACGCCTCCGCAGCCGAGCACCAACACCGTAGCATCGGCGAGCTTATCGAGTGCCTCGCGGCCCATGATGATCTCGAGCTTGGTGTCGCGTGTCTCGACGAGAGCGGCAGCGGTTTCGGTCATAGACATCCTCCGATGGGGAAGCGAATCGTGTTTTAGCTATCGCCATTATAGGTGTTATCGCGATTCCATTTGAGCCCTTGGGCTTGTTGAAATGGGATCGGGGTTCGCATAAGATTGAAGCAGATGGCACCCGTTGCAGCGGGTTGGCCAACTCTAAAACACGTTTGTAGCGTGAGAAGTGGCCGTCTTCGCATTACGCGGAGGCGGCTATTTTTTTGAGTACAAGATTAGATAGTTAGACAAACATCTAAATATCGAGTATAGTGTGCGCGTCATGAGAGATGATGAGAGGAGGTCTTATGCCGGGAGAGGGTTTTAAGGCGCTTGCCGATCCAACGCGACGGCGCATTTTGGAGTTGCTGCGCGAGGGCAATTGCACGGCGGGGGAGCTTGCCGAGCATTTCGATATCAGTAAGCCGTCGCTGAGCCATCACTTGGCGACGCTCAAAAACGCCGGGTTGGTGATCGACGAGCGCCATGGCCAAAACATCGTTTACAGCTTAAACACCACCGTCATGCAGGACTTGATCGGTTGGTTTATGGGCTTTACAAACACGGAAGGTGATAAGAATGAATAACGAAAACAAGGGCATTCACCCCACGGGGGTATCGTCGCGCGTGTGGATTGCGCTGGTCGCTCTGTGCGTCGCCAATGTCGTAGCGCACCTCATGGTGATGCCGAGCTTGCCTGCGCAGATTCCCACGCACTGGGGCGCGAACGGCGCCGTCGACGGTTGGGGTCCTAGCTGGATGGCCTCCGCGCTCGGCGTGCTGCCTCTGGCGCTTCTCGCAATGTTCTGCATGGTGCCGCGCATCGACCCCAAAGGTGAGGCATATCGAACCTCGGGCAAGTTCTACCAGGGCTTCGTAATCGCCTTCACCTTGTTCATGTGCGCCATAAGCTGGCTGGGAGAGCTTACGGTCTGGGGCGTGGTGCCGGCGGTCGGTTCGGTTAACGTGCTGATTTCCGGTGTTGTCGGTTTGCTGTTCATCGGCGTAGGCAACTACTTGCCGCGTGTGAAGCAGAACTATACGCTCGGTATCAAGACACCCTGGGCGCTTGCCGATCCCGAGAACTGGCGCCGTACGCAGCGTTTTGGCGGCGCCTGCTTTATGGTGCTGGGTATTGGCCTGATTGTGATGGGCGTGGCAGGCAGCGTGCTTTCGAGTGAAGTCGTCGCCGCGGTGATTGCGGTTCTGGCGTTTGGTTCGGTTGGAGCCGTCTACGTCTACTCGTATCTGTTGTGGCGCAAATCGCAGCGAGCCGCTCGTTAAGGTTGCGGAAAACTAGCGTACGCAGTTCATAGTATGTTCCGGGGGACTTTTCCCAGGTAGTATTAGGGGTGTGGGCAACCATGCCCCTTTTTATTAGAACGCGCGAACTGCCTCTCCGCTTTTTCCAAAACGGAGAGGGGGAGAAGATTTCCGCAGCTAGATAAGGAGAAATGACTGTGGCGGAGTTCATTTATCAGATGTATCAGGCTCGCAAGGCCCATGGCGACAAGGTGATCCTTGACGACGTGACCCTGAGCTTCTACCCCGGTGCCAAGATCGGCGTCGTGGGCCCCAACGGTATGGGCAAGTCGACCCTGCTCAAGATCATGGCCGGCATCGAGGAAGTCTCCAACGGCGATGCCAAGCTCACCCCCGGCTACACCGTGGGTATCCTGCAGCAGGAGCCGCCGCTCGACGACGACAAGACCGTCATCGAGAACGTGCGCATGGCATTTGGCGACATGATCGCCAAGGTCGATCGCTTCAATAAGATCGGCGAGGAGATGTGCGACCCGGATTGCGACATGGACGCCCTCATGGCCGAGATGGGCAAGCTCCAGGACGAGATCGACGCCGCCGACGGCTGGGATATCGATTCCAAGCTCGGCCAGGCCATGGACGCCCTGCAGCTGCCCGATTCCGACATGCCGGTCAACGTACTTTCCGGCGGCGAGCGCCGTCGCGTGGCCCTGTGCAAGCTGCTGCTCGAGGCTCCCGACCTGCTGCTGCTCGACGAGCCCACGAACCACCTGGACGCCGAATCGATCCTGTGGCTCGAGCACTTCCTGCACAACTACCAGGGCGCGGTGCTTGCCGTCACGCACGATCGCTACTTCCTGGATAACGTTGCCGAGTGGATCTGCGAGGTCGACCGCGGTCACCTTTATCCCTACAAGGGCAACTACTCCACGTATCTGGAGACCAAGGCCGCCCGTATCGAGGCGCAGGGCAACCGCGACGCCAAGCTCGCCAAGCGCATGGAGGCCGAGCTCGAGTGGGTACGCAGCTCGCCCAAGGCTCGCCAGGCCAAGAACAAGGCCCGTCTGGCTCGTTACGAGGAGATGGAGGCCGAGGCCCGCGCAAGCCAGAAGCTCGACTGGACCGACATCCGCATCCCCGTGGGCCCGCGTCTGGGCAACAAGGTGCTCGAGGCTCATCACCTGCACAAGGAGTTCGATGGCCGTGTGCTCATCGACGACCTATCGTTCACCCTGCCGCGCAACGGTATCGTGGGCGTCATCGGCCCCAACGGTGTGGGCAAGACCACGCTGTTCAAGACCATCGTGGGCCTGGAGCCGCTGACTTCGGGCGAGCTCGAGGTGGGCGAGACCGTCAAGATCTCCTATGTCGATCAGAACCGTTCCGGCATCGACCCCGATAAGAACCTGTGGGAGGTCGTCTCGGATGGCCTGGCCCACATGATGGTCGGTGAGACCGAGGTTCCGAGCCGTGCTTATGTGGCGAGCTTTGGCTTTAAAGGCCAGGACCAGCAGAAGCGCGCCGGCGTACTCTCCGGTGGCGAGCGCAACCGTCTGAACTTGGCGCTTACGCTCAAGCAGGGCGGCAACCTGCTGCTCCTCGACGAGCCCACGAATGACCTCGACGTCGAGACGCTGTCCTCGCTCGAAGCGGCGCTGCTCGAGTTCCCGGGCTGCTCGGTGGTCATTAGCCACGACCGTATGTTCCTGGACCGCGTCGCCACGCACATTCTGGCGTGGGAGGGCACCGACGAGAATCCGGGCAACTGGTATTGGTTCGAGGGCAACTTCGAGGCCTATCAGGCCAATCGCATCGAGCGCCTGGGCGAGGACGCGGCCCAGCCGCATCGTATCCACCGTAAGCTGACGCGCGACTAGATCGTTACGCGGTTTTCCAAACCGCGTAACTGCTCGACGCTGCGCGGGTCGCAAGCACCCCATCTTGCCGTTCAAGCCGTCGCTCGCGTACCGAAGTACGCGTCGCTCCTCTTTCACGGCAACCTGGGGCACTTGCGGCCCGCTCGCTGTTGGTTACGCAACATCAACAAATAAAAACGGCTCAAATCCCGATTTGGATTTGAGCCGTTTGTCGTTACTGCTCGGGTTCTTCGACTTTATCGATGGTCCAGGTGGCTCCGAGACCGCCGGTGGTGTTGCGGCGGATGCGCACGGCAACCTCGTGGCGCTCGCCGTCCTGCGTGTAGCGCAGGGGGAAGCTTGCGCGGTTTCGCGCGGCCTCGATGGTACCGCGCTCGCGGGCGATCCAGTAGTACTCGCCGACGATGCCGAGGGTATCGGCGCCGTAGGGGAGATAGGTCGACAGCTGGTGTAGCAACGGACCGGGGCAGAAGACCGCAGTTGCGAAATCGACGGGGAAGTCCTCGGGGATGGCGGGCGCTACGGGTGCGGGGGCCGGTACCATCGCCGGTGCGAAGGCCTGCTCATTGACGGGCGTCACCACGAGGACGGGCACGGGTTCGGTGACGAGCA
>RPYR01000186.1 GCA_008671285.1 Collinsella aerofaciens
GCCGACCACGAGTCGACGATTCCCGAGGAGGCGCTCGACAAGCTGTCTCGCGGCATGTACGTGATGCTGCGCGAGGGTACGTGCAGCCATGATCTGGCCAACCTGTCGCCGATGCTGCTGGAGAATCCCGCGCGCGCCCGCCGCTGCTGCTTTGCGACTGACGACCGCGCTCCTTCCGATGCGCTTGCAACCGGCATGATCGACAATGCCTGCCGCGTGGCGATTGAGGCCGGTATCGAGCCCGTGGTCGCTATCTCTATGGCGTCCCTCTCCACGGCCGAGGCGTTTGGCCTGGATCACGGCTGCCGCGACCCGCACGAGCTCCGCGGTGCGATTGCCCCGGGCAAGCGTGCCGACCTGCTGGTGCTCAATGACCTGACGTTTGCCACGGCTCCGCATCGTGTATATGCCGCCGGTGCCCTGGTGGCGCAGGACGGCACCTTTGTGGGCGAGATCGCACCCGAGATGGCCGAGGTTGCGGCCCTTGCCGATGAGCTGCGCGCCTCCGTTAAGCTGCCGAAGCTTTCGCTCGACGTGTTCGACTATGCCTTTAAGCCGGGCGAGGCCGTGATCGACGTGGTGCCGGGCAAGGCCATCACGGGTATGGCTCGCCCCGAGAGTGCCGAGGGCCTGCGCCGCATTATGCTGATCGAGCGCCACGGCCGCGGCGTGTCGCTGCAGGCCGAGGGCGCCGATGGCGACGGCCCCGCTGGCCTGGGCCTGGTCGGCAAGCATATCGGTCGCGGCTGGGTGCGCGGCTTTACCATCACGGGCGGTGCCATCGCCTCGACGATCGGCCACGACTCGCACAACGTGTGCGTGGTGGGCGACAGCGCGGCTGATATGATGGCTGCCGTCGAGGCCGTGGGCCAGGGCGGCCACGTGCTGGTGCGCAACGGCAAGGTCGTGGCGCGTATTCCGCTGGCGCTCGGTGGCCTTATGAGCGAAGGCACGGCCGAGGACGTTGCTGCGCAGCACGACGACTTTATGGTCAAGGCGCGCGCCATGGGTATTGAGCCGCCGCTCGACCCCATCATGGGCATCATCTTCCTGCCCCTGCCGGTCATCCCGACGCTCCGCATCCGCCCCGAGGGCATGTTCGACGTCACCACCTTCACCTACGCCGACTATTCATCGGGGACGTTCTTAAACGACTAGTCATCGGGGACACTCTTTGGCGCGCTGCCTGACGCCGCGACCGTAGGACCTCTGGCATGTGTGAGCTATTTGCCAGGTCCTTGTAACGTTTACGCCCGCGGAGTCTTATTTGAGCTCCCTTTGGGTACGTTGGAATCGGATACGCGTTTGATTCCAACAAGCCCGAAGGGAGCTTTTCTATGTTTAAACTGATTGCATCCGATATGGACGGCACACTGCTTGACGAAAACGGCCAGGTGCCTCCCGAGACCTACGAACTGATTCTGGCGCTACACGAGCATGGCGTGCATTTCGCTGCATCGTCAGGTCGTCGCTACGATCGCCTGTGCGAGTTCTTTGCGCCCGTTCGCGACAAGATGGACTTTGTCGCCGCTAACGGCGCCCAAGTCTACGCCGACGGTAAGATGGTGGACCGTGAGGTGTATTCCCACCTGGCGATTCGAAGGCTCGCCCAAGCCGTCAGGACGTTTCCCAATCTGCATCTTGCGCTCTTTGACCGAACCAAGTCCTTCCTGCTCGATGACGAGTGCAAGTTCGTGCGTGAGGTCGATAAGGACCTTCCCAATGCCGAGCGCATTTGGGAGCTGCCCGATCCCAGCGTAAATATCATCAAGGCGAGTATCTTTTGCGATGACTGTGCCGTTATGGACAGTGCCTACGTACTGCAGCGCGAGCTTGGCCAGCTCTTTACCTTTGCGCCTTCTGGAAACGCATGGATCGATGCCATGCAGCCCGGTGTGTCGAAAGCCTCGGGAATCGAGCAGCTCATGGAGCACTATGGCGTCGAACGCGACGAGGTCATGGCGTTTGGCGACTCGATGAACGACTACGAGATCATTCGCTTTGTCGGCACGGGCTGCGCGATGGAAAATGCGCGCCCCGCGCTCAAGGCGGTGGCCGATCGCGTGGTGGGTTGTAACCGCGACCACGCCGTCCAGCAGGAGCTCCGTCGCGTGCTGGAGAGTCTCTCCTAATCCGGCAGATGGGGACGTTCCTTTTCTGCCGACAGTGGGGGACAATCCTTGCAGCTTTTTGCGAAGAGTGTCCCCAACGACTAGTCATTCAAGAACGTCCCCAATGACTGTTTTAGCTACCCTGCCGGGTTGCTGCTGCTAGGCGAGAGCGGCCATGATGGTGCGGGCGACGCCGTCGTGGTCGTTGTCGTATTCGGTGATGGCGTCGGCGGCCTCGCGGTCCTCGGGCTCGGCGTTGATCATGGCCATGCCGTGGCCCGCTGCCTGCAGCATGGGGATGTCGTTGATGTTGTCGCCGAACGCCCAAGCGTCGGCGAGACGCTCGCCCAGGTGCTCGCAGAGCCACGTGAGGGCCGTTCCCTTGGTGGCGCCCTCGC
>RPYR01000004.1 GCA_008671285.1 Collinsella aerofaciens
GCCGTCACCTTTGGCGCAGGCGTTGCAGGCGTCGCTTCTTCTGCCGTGCGCGACGCCGCATCCCTCACTCTGTTCATTGGGGACGAGAAGGCAGATGGACCCCAGCTTCCGCGACTGCGCGAAGGTGCAGACGTCGGTGTCGATGTGATAATACAGTTCGTAATGTTCAAGTGGCCCACCAAGGCTTGGTCGGGGTCGTGGCCCACACTCCTCGATTCGTGGAATATGTCGGTGAACGATGGCGACCAGTATGTGCTCCAGCGCTCTGAGCTCGCATTGGGTGAAGATACGCCTTATACGTTGGATGCCTGCTTCGGCACGCCCGGCAACGCCGAGGCAGGTGGTGTGCCGCAGTTTATCGCATCGGCCACCATCGTCACCAACGCCGAGCTGCTCGCACGCGCCGAGGTTAAGGCCACTGCAAGGAATGTCGCGCCTGTCGTGCGCGATTGGGATCAAGCGGTCGCGCGCATTGAGCTCGAGGCGAATGCAGAAAGCGACGACACAGGACAGATCGAGCATTTCGTCCATGCACTGATGGAGAACGACGAAAACGCCGCGCCGATGTATAAGTACACCTATATCGGGCAGGCGAAGGACGCCGCTGCGGACCCCAACGCCAATTCTTCCGGCGTGTCGGAGGATGAGCGAGGCGGCATCAAGCCCTCGAGCGACAATGTGCTGTTTGCTGGCGTGCTCAGCGAAGCCCACATGAAGCTGGCGATGATCGCCGGCGTGGAGTGCCTGTTCCGTATCGCCTCGGTGCGCTACGGCGAGAATGGTCGCTCGCGCCTGGTGGTGCATACAAAAACGAACGGCACGTGGTCCGCTCCCACGCCCGTGGACTTCCCCCTTGGGTTTGGCGAGGGCGACGTGGAGCGCAGCGGCATATTCGATTACGACTTCGACGTGGTGGAATATACGGACGGAAGAGGAAACCAAGACGCCTACGTGCTGCTGGTCTCGGGCGAGCGCCCCGCCGGCGACAACACCTTTTTCGATACGGCGAGCACATCCGGCATACTGTCCGTTGTGCGCCTGCGTATAAGTAATGACGAGATCCGCGTGGTGTCGCATACGTCATGGCGCAGCATCTCGCGCGGCCGCCTGCAAGAGGATGGCTACCATTGCCTGCAGTGCCCGCGTATCACGGTGGGTAAGACGCTGGTCGACGGGCGCCTGTCGGGTGCCTACCTCCATCGCCGCGGAGCCACCGCCGAGAAGGCGTTGGGCACCGAGGCAGAGGTCGCGCTCGAGTGCTTTACCCTGTGGTCGGACGATTTGGGCGACAGCCTCACATTCCGTCAGGTCCTCCGCTTTCCGCAGGCACCGTCGAGCATCGAGCTGGGCGCGCCCGAGAATATCAACGGAAAAATGGTGGTGCCCGTTGCATACGAGACTGCAAGCGGTTGTGGCTGCGCATCGTACGCCGTGATCGGCCGGTCTATTGCGGGTTGGGGCGTTATGTCGCCAGATGCCACAGTGCCCCATGCGGTGCCGTGGCCGCAGCACACGGGCTTTTTGGCTACCGTCGACGAGCAGCTGCAGCATATTACTTGGACACGAGGCGCGAAGGCATTTGCGTCGGAGCCCGTGGGCGCCGCGGGCTGTGGTCCGGCGTCGTTCAGCGCGAGCAACAACGGCCGGTGCGTGATGTACGTAGAGAACACCGACGGCAAGGTGGGACAGACCTACGACGAAGAAGGCAACCCGGTAGCGGTGATGGGCAAGCACTTCCGTATCTTCGCCAGCGTCTTGGAAGGCGATCTGTTCACAGAACCGTTCGTGATGTGTGAGCTCGACCACCCCGTCGATCAGATAACGACGTTTTTGACGTCGGGCGGCATGCTCTCGGCGCTCGCCACGCACATTGTGAGTGCCGAGCAGAGCGAGGCGGAGCTGCACGGCATAGAAGTGCCTCTGGTGGCATGCGCGACGCCGACAGGCGCGGTCGCTACCTCGGGCGCGGTGGTGCCCGGAGCGGCAGGCGAATCCTTCATGGTAACGGTGCGAAACGACGGCAACACGCTGCTCACCGCCGGAACGATTGATCTGTACCGAGAGGGCTCCAACCAGCCGTTCTCCAGCGCATCCATCGGGTTCGGAGCGAACGCACGCATGGCATCGATCTACGATCCGGAGCTTGCCGAGGATGCTTCGGCCAACGACATGGCACACGTGAAGTACACAGTCGAGACGCTGGGCGCACGTTTTGCGACGCACCCGCTGGTTGCCGACAATGGCAACGCCGTGCTGGCACCAGGCTGCACGGCACAGTTCCGCATGAGCTTTGCCATCCCGGAGAGCTGGAGCGACGAGGTGGGCAAGCGCGTCACGCTGTATGCGAAGGCGCGCGACCTGGTGGCGCTCGATCCCGTAACGCTCGAGGAGATCCGACCCGGCGCAAACTCGGCGCTGGGCGCTGTGCTGCACGAGCTTCACGTACCCGACGCAGCATGCGAACGCTCGGAAGTGCAGGTCGGCGTATGCGACAGCGCGGATACGACGGGACTTCACGATGCACCGATGACGGTCGACGGCGATGGTGGCTCGAGCGGCGGCAGCTCCGGCGGAAGCAGCTCCGGTGGCGGCAGTGGCTCTGGCAGCGGCAAGGATCACGGCAATAACAAGCGCTCCGGAAAAGCGAGCGCGCTTGCGGGCACGG
Source organism: Collinsella aerofaciens (assembly GCA_008671285.1). Next base: position 2,666 of record RPYR01000004.1, read on the forward strand.
GCGATGCCAACGCTCCCCTTACGGCAGCCGCTGCAGCACTCGCCGCAGCAGGCGCCGGCCTTATCGTCTACAGCGCCCGCCGAACCGCCCTCGGACGCGGTGCCAGCGACGAAGCCGATGCGGATAGGTCCCACTAGCTCTCAGCCGCTTTTGTGGGGGGGGCGCTGACCCTGCTCATCGAACATCAAATGGGCTGGTTCTGGATACCCAGAGCCAGCCCATTACGCATTAGATGTCGTCAGAGGAGTTGAGTTCTGCCTCGAGCTTGGCACGGCGTCTTTTCGCCAACAATCCGCACGACATGTCTTCGACAGCGTATCCAACCGCAAACGCAGCAAGACACATTCGGCCGTCTTCAAACTTACTCGGACAGAGCCGACTCGGTTTTGTCCGAGTAAACGAATCTCCATCGAACTCCGAACGATTGTTCGATGGATTTCGTGTTGGTTGGAATCGTCTGTGGGCTGGGCTATGCTACCTTGACTATCTATATGACTTAAACGCAGCAAGGGAGCACCGAGAGAGCGAGTATGGCAAAAAACACCGCAAACTATGGTAACGACAGTATCCGCCAGCTCAAGGACGAGGAGCGCGTACGCCTGCGCCCTGCCGTCATCTTCGGCTCGGACGGACTCGATGGCTGCGCGCATGCCGCCTTCGAGATTCTGTCCAACGCCGTTGACGAGGCGCGCCAGGGCTACGGCAAGCTCATCACCCTTACCGCCTTTCGCGATGGCTCCATTCAGGTAGAGGACAACGGCCGTGGCTGCCCGCTCGACTGGAACCCCTCCGAGAAGCGCTTTAACTGGGAACTCGTCTTTTGCGAGCTCTACGCCGGCGGCAAATACAATAACAACCAGGGCGGCGACTACGACTTCTCGCTCGGTACCAACGGCCTGGGCTCGTGCGCGACCCAGTACGCCTCCGAGTACATGGACGTCACGGTTTGGCGCGATGGCAACAAGTACTCCCTGCACTTTAAGAAGGGCAAGGTTGTCGGCGCCAAGAAGAAGGCACTCGAGATTGAGCCCAGCGACGAGAACCGCACCGGCACCACCATCAAGTGGCGCCCCGATCTTGAGGTCTTTACCTCGATCAGCATTCCCCACGACTGGTATCGCGAGACCATGCGCCGCCAGGCCGTGGTCAACGCCAACGTGACCTTCCGCCTGCGCATCGAGGGCGACGATGGTGAGTTTTCCGAAGAGGATTTTTGCTATCCCAAGGGCATCGAGGACTATGTGCTCGAGAAGGTCGGTACCGACTACCTTACCGAGCCCTTCTTTATCGAGGCCGACCGTCGCGGTCGCGACCGCGAGGACCTGCCCGACTACAACGTGAAGATTACCGCGTGCATGTGCTTCTCGCGCACCTTCATGATGCAGGAGTACTACCACAACTCATCGTGGCTCGAGAACGGCGGTTCGCCCGAGAAGGCCGCCCGCAGCGCTCTGACCAGTGCCATCGATGCTTACATTAAGCAACAGGGCAAGTACAACAAAAACGAGAGCGGCATTAAGTGGCAGGATGTCCAGGACTGTCTGGTGCTGGTGACCAACTGCTTCTCCACCCAGACGTCCTATGAAAACCAGACTAAGAAGGCCATCAACAACCGCTTTATCCAGCAGGCTATGACGGCCTTCTTTAAAGAGCGCCTCTCGACCTACTTGATCGAGAACAAGGACGCCGCCAATAAGATTATGGAGCAGGTGCTCATCAACAAGCGCTCGCGCGAGAACGCCGAGAAGACGCGCCAGAGCATCAAGACCAACTTGCAGCAGAAGACCGACATGGCCAACCGCGTGCAGAAGTTCATCGATTGCCGCTCCAAGGACAAGAGCCGCCGCGAGATCTACATCGTAGAGGGTGACTCGGCAGCAGGCGCCATTCGCACCTCGCGCGATGCCGAGTTCCAGGGCGTTATGCCCGTCCGCGGCAAGATCCTCAACTGCCTGAAGGAGGACTACCCGCGCATTTTTAAGTCCGACATCATCATGGACCTCATGCGCGTGCTGGGCTGCGGCGTGGAGATCAAGGACAAGCGCATCAAGAACCTCGGTGCCTTTGACCTCGACAACCTCAACTGGAACAAGGTCATCATCTGTACGGACGCCGACGTCGACGGTTATCACATCCGCACGCTCGTGCTCACCATGCTCTACCGCCTGGTGCCCACACTTATCGACGAGGGCTACGTGTATATCGCCGAGTCGCCGCTCTACGAGATCAACTGCAAAGAGAAGACCTACTTTGCCTACACCGAGCTCGAAAAGAACGGCATTCTTAAGGAAATCGGCGACCAGAAGTGCTCCATCAACCGCTCCAAGGGTCTTGGTGAGAACGATCCGGACATGATGTGGCTCACCACCATGAACCCCGAGACGCGTCGTCTGATCAAGGTGGAACCCGAGGACGTCACCAAGATGGAGACCATGTTCAACCTATTGCTGGGCAACGACGAGGCAGGCCGCAAGCGCCATATCTCCGAGCACGGCAAGGAATATCTGGACCAGCTAGACCTGCAATAGCAGCAAATCGATAACGACGGCCATAAGAAGTTCAAGAGGAAATCGTGGCAAAGAAGAAGACGAAAACCCAGCCAAAGAAAAAGCAGGTCAACGCCGAGAACGGCATCGGCCTGCACTCCGAGGTCACTGACCAGCCGATCACGCAGACGCTCGAGGTCAACTACATGCCCTACGCCATGAGCGTCAACGTCTCGCGTGCATTCCCCGAAATCGACGGCTTTAAGCCCTCGCACCGCAAGCTGCTCTACACCATGTACAAGATGGGCCTGCTCAAGGGCGAGCGCCAGAAGAGCGCCAACATCGTGGGCCAGACTATGAAGCTCAATCCACACGGCGATGCCGCGATCTACGAGACGATGGTGCGCCTGGCCACCGGCAACGAGGCACTGCTCGCCCCCTTTGTGGAGTCGAAGGGCAACTTTGGCAAGTACTATTCGGGCGACCTGAGCTACGCTGCCTCGCGTTATACCGAGGCCAAGCTCTCCCCCATCAGCGCCGAGATCTTCAAGGACATCGACAAGGACCCGGTCGACTTCGTCGACAGCTACGACGGCGCCATGAAAGAGCCGCGTCTGCTGCCCACCACTGTCCCGAACATCCTTGTCTCGGCCAATAAGGGCATCGGCGTCGCCATGGCGGCTGACATCTGCGGTTTCACCCTCAACGAGGTCTGCACCGCCACGATGCATTACCTGCAGGACCCCGACTGCGACCTGCTCGAGTACATGCCCATGCCCGACTTCTCGACCGGCGGCGAGATCATCTACCGCCGCGAGGAGATGGAAAAGATTATCGAGACCGGCCTTGGCAGCTTCCAAATCCGCTCCCGCTGGCGCTGGATTCCCGAAGAGCGCATCATCGAGGTGTACGAAATCCCCTACACCACCAAGACCGATGTCATCATCGAGCGCATCGTCAAGCTTTCCAAAGAGGGCAAGGTCAAGGAGATCGCTGACATCCGTGACGAGACCGACCTGTCGGGTCTGCGCATCGCCATCGACCTTAAGCGCGGTGTCGACCCCGACAAGCTCATGGCCAAGCTCTATCGCTCGACCACCCTGCAGGATTCGTTCTCGTGCAACTTTAACGTGCTGGTCGACGGCTATCCCCGCGTTATGGGCGTGCGCCAGATCCTGCACGAGTGGGTCAAGTGGCGTATTGAGTCCACGCGTCGCCGCATTAACTTTGACCTGGGCAAAAAGTCCGAGCGCCTGCACCTGCTGCACGGCCTCGAGGCGATTCTACTCGATATCGACAAGGCCATCGCCATCATCCGCGGCACCAAACTCGAGGCCGAGGTCGTGCCCAACCTTATGCGCGGCTTCGACATCGACGAAACCCAGGCAGAGTTTGTTGCCGAGCTCAAGCTCCGCAACATCAACGAGGAGTACATCCTCAACCGCACAAAGGACATTGCCA
>RPYR01000020.1 GCA_008671285.1 Collinsella aerofaciens
ACTGTATACCAGCTACGCGTATGTAGATTCATATAGCGTTAATAAATCGGTCCAAGCGTGTGCAAAACGCGCAAGTAGCCGCAAAAGGCGATTATCGCGCAGGGTGATTTTTGGCACCCTGTTGATTAATCAAAATTAAGCAATTGCGTAAAACAAAAAAGGTCAGGCACTAGGTGCCTGACCTGCACACTTCTGGTCGGGACGACTGGATTCGAACCAGCGACCCCTTGACCCCCAGTCAAGTGCGCTACCAAGCTGCGCCACGTCCCGAAGCTGTTGTTTGTTGCTCTGCTCTCGCTCGCAACAGGGAGTATATTAACCCGAAACTTTAGACTTGTGCAAGAACTTTTTTATAAATTTTGAAGCAAGTCCAAAATTGTATCTGCGAGCTGGGGTTTTGTTAGCACGGGAAGCTCTTGCGTACCCGTTGTGCTCACAATCCAGGCCTTGTTGGTATCGGTTCCAAAGCCCGAATCGGCGCGCGAGACATCGTTGGCGATAATGGCATCGCAGCCCTTGCGGGCGAGCTTGCGCTGCGCGTACTCCACGACGTTATCGGTCTCGGCCGCAAATCCGATCACGCATCGCTCGCCCTTCTGGCGCGAGAGCTCGGCCAAAATATCGACCGTCTCGACCAGTTCGATGCGATCCAGGCGCTCGTTGGCCTTTTTGAGCTTATGGTCCGCAGGGGCCGCGGGGGTGTAGTCGGCGACGGCGGCCGCACAAATTGCCGCATCGGCCGTCTGGAAGGCGCTCAGGGCCGCCTGGAGCATCTCTGCGGCGGTCTGCACGCGCACGCACTCCACGCCGCAGGGCACATCGAGTGATGTCGGTCCCAACACGAGCGTGACCGCAGCGCCGCGGCGTGCGGCCTCCCCCGCCAGGGCGATGCCCATCTTGCCCGAAGAGCGGTTGCCAATGAATCGCACGGGGTCGATCGGCTCGTGCGTGGGACCGGCGGTAATTACGATGCGCTTACCCGCCAGGTCCTGTGGCGCGGGGTTGAGCACCTCACAGACAGCCTCTACGATGTCCTCGGGCTCGCTCATGCGTCCCGTGTCCACGTCGCCGCAGGCAAGGTAGCCGCTGCCCGGACCCACCACATGGACACCGCGCTCGCGCAGCGTGGCCATGTTGGCCTGCGTCGCCGGCGCCTTCCACATGCCGTTGTTCATAGCGGGTGCGATCACGATGGGTCGCGGCGTCGCAAGCAGCGTGGTGGAGATGAGGTCATCGGCGACGCCGTTGGCCATCTTGGCGATGATATTGGCCGTCGCGGGCGCCACGACCACCAGATCGGGCTCCTGCGCCAGCGAAATGTGGTGGATGGGGTCGGAAGGATCGTCGAATAGGCCCACGGCAACGGGCTCGTTGGTGAGCGTACGGAAGGTGAGCGGGCCCACAAACTCGGTGGCATGCTCGCTCATAACGACCTTGACGCGCGCACCGCTCTTTTGCAGCAGGCGCACGATATTGCACGACTTATAGGCGGCGATCCCGCCGGTAATGCCCAGCAGGATCGTTTTTCCCTCAAGTTGCATTGAATTGTTGGATGCCGCCGTCATCGCTAGGCTTCCTTGCTCGGGAGTACCAGGAGGCGGTGGCAGTACGGGCAGTGCGTAATCTCGCTGCCGTCGTGGTTGAGGTCGCTCATGGACGATGCCTGCAGCGCGGTGTGGCAGACCGTGGGGATGTTGCCCTGGATGGTCTCGACGGCCAGGCCGCGGAACTGCTTGAGCAGGCGCTCGTAGTCGGTGAGCACGTCGGCCGGCAGCGTTGCGGCAAGCGCGGTGCGCTCCTTAGTGGCGGCGTCAATCTGAGCCTGCAGGTCGGCAGCCTTGGCGCGAGCGGCCTTGGTATCGGCCTTCACGCCCTCCTCGAACTTGGCGATGATGGCCTGCGCGCGGGCCTCGCGGTCGAGCGCCTCCTTATGGGCGACAACGACGTCCTTGCGGGTGTGCTCAATCTTGTCCAGACGCTTGGCCAGGGTGGCGAGTTCATTCTCCAGGTCCTGAACCTCGCGGTAGTCGGAGCCGTCGACGTGGCGCTTCTTGGCAGCCTCGATGGCGTTGTTGGTCTGAATCTCGGTGGTGTTGAGATCGTCGAGTTCAATGTCCAGATCCTTGCGCTGGGCGTAGAGCTTGGTCATCTCGGCCTTGAGCTTAACGTAGGTCTTGCGCTTGGAAGCGAGCTCCTTGAGCTCCGGCATATTGGCAAGTTCGCTCTTGTTGCGGGCGAGTTCCAAATCGATCTGTTGCAGCTTGAGTAGCGTAGCGCCGGCGCTCATAAGTTCTCTCCTTTTGTCACAGTCCACCATTGGCAAGGGTTCAGTATTTTAATCGCATGACGGGGGTCGACCCCGGCGTCAACTGCAGAGTTCATCAATATATCAACGAACGGCTCCTCAGAGCGGTCGTGACCGAGCAAGATCACCGGTAGCCCGCGCAAGGCAAGGTCTTGCGCCACGTGGTAGCCCGCCTCGCCCGTCACGACAACATCTGCGCCCGCGGCGATGGCGAGCTCTCCGAAGTCGCCTAGGGAGCCGCCCAAAATGGCGACGGTGCGGCACGGGTGATTGGCCTCGCCCCACACGCGTGGGTCGCTGCCAAACGCCGCTGCTGCGCGCGCGGCAAGGTCACGCAGGCTGCAGGGGTCGTTCAACGTTGCAAGCGCGCCCAGTCCGGTCGCTTCGGGGTCGTCCACGTGCTCCAGTGAGCTCACGGGTGCGGCACCCAGCAGCTCGCTCAGGCAGATGCGGGCTTCGTGCGAGCGGTCCAGGTTGGTGTGGAGCGAGATAATGCTCACGCCGCAACGCGCTGCCTCGTAGAGCGCCGCACTGCATTGGGGGCGTGCAGCATCCGCCGGACAAAATGCCTCGGGCGCCTTGATGTATATGGGATGATGCGTCAGCAGCACGTTGGCACCGGCCTCGAGAGCACGGTGCACATTGGCTTCGGTCGCATCGAGTGCGCAGGCAACACCGGTAATCTGCGCGGCAGGGTCGCCGACGGAGAGTCCTACATGGTCCCAACTCTCAGCATCAGTCTTGGGATAGCGTGCCAGCAGCGCGCGCTCAAGCTCGGCGACGATCATGCGGCGCCTACGATCGAGAGCAGCGTCTGGGCAAACTCGTCCAGATCGCCCGGATTCACGCGGTCATCAAAGGAAATGCGCAGTGCGCCCAATGCCTGCTCGCGACCGATGCCCATCGCGCTCAAAACGTGACTGGGGTCCATATTGCCGCTCGAGCATGCCGAGCCTGCCGATACCTCAAAGCCGGCGGCGTCGAGCTTGATGATGAGCTCCTCGGAGTCCATGCCATCAATGTAGATCGATACCATGCCGGGCAGACGGTCGGCCTGCTCGTAGTCGCCCATGGTGGCGTGAATGCGCGGGTGGGCCGTTAGCGTGGCGTAGAGCTTGTCGGAAAGGGCTTGCAGCGTCGCCCGCTCCTGAGCCACATGGGGCGCCAGAGACGAGGCGGCAGCGGCAAAGGCCAGCTGCGTGCGCAGGTCCTGCGTGCCGGCACGTCGTCCGGCTTCCTGTCCTCCGCCAAAGATGCGCGGGCGCAGCGGGGTGCGGGTCTTAACGTAGAGCGCGCCGGATGCCACAGGACCGCCAATCTTGTGGGCGGCGACGGACATAGCATCGACGCCCAGCTCGGCGGCATCGAGCGGAATATGCAGATAGCCCTGGATGGCATCGGTGTGGAAAAGGGCGCCCACGGTATGCGCGGCCGCGGCAAGCTCACGGATGGGCTGCACCACGCCAGTCTCGTTGTTGGCAACCATGATGCTCACGAGCGCCACGTCGTCGCCTAGCAGCTCGATAAGCGCGGCAGGCTCAATGTAGCCCGCGCGGCAGGGCTGTACCAGGTCGACGGTAAAGCCAGCGGCACGCAGCAGCGGCAGGTTGTCCAGAATCGAATCGTGCTCGATGGCCGAAACGATTACACGATCGCGCTTGCGATCGCGCTGACGAGCGCCCTCGGCAAGACCGAGCAGCGCCAGCTGGTTGGCTTCGGTGCCGCCGTTGGTCAGAACAATCTCGGACGGGCGGACGCGCGCGCCAAAGCTGCGGGCAATCTCGCGACGCGCCACTTCCAGGCGTGCAGCGGCCTTGCGGCCGAGCGAATGCAGCGAGTTGGGGTTGACGCCGGCAAGCTCGCTGTCGTCGTACTCGCGCTGCGCAAGGAGCGCCTCGGCGCGCATGGGCGTCGAGGCGGCATAGTCAAGATTAACGGGTATGCGGTTTTGACCTGCGGTCATAAGGGTTTATGCCTCCTGTGCGGCCTCGTTGCCCAGCTTCTGCAGCAGCGCAACCTCGGCAGCGGGATCTTCGGACTTAAATACGGCGGAGCCGGCCACGAGCACGTTGGCGCCTGCCTTGACGACCTCGGCAATGTTCTTGGAAGAAATACCGCCGTCGACCTCGATGAGGGGCGACACGCCGTGGCGCTCGCACATGGCTTTGAGCTCGTGGAGCTTATGCAGAGTGCCCGGGATAAAGCTCTGGCCGCCAAAGCCGGGGTTCACGCTCATGAGCAGCACCATGTCAACAATGTCGATGATGCTATCGAGCACGCAGACGGGCGTGGCGGGGTTGAGCACCACACCGGCCTTGACGCCGCGCTGCTGCAGATGCGTGAGCGTGCGGTGCAGGTGCGTGGAGGCCTCGTAGTGCACGGTGATCATATCGGCACCGGCATCGGCATACCAATCGACCGTCTCGTCGGGGTTCGACACCATCAGGTGCGCGTCGACCGGCACATCGGTGGAGCGCTTGACGGCCTTAAGGATGTCAACGCCAAAGGTGAGGTTGCCGGTAAAGTGGCCGTCCATGACGTCGAAGTGCACAAGGTCGGCACCGGCGATCTTGTCGAGTTCGCCCTTGAGGTTGGCCATATCGGCCGAAAGGATGGACGGAGCGATTTTAATGGAACCCATGGTAGTAGCCTTTCTGCGCTAGTCGGTGAGTCCGTAGAACTCTTGAGAAGGGACGCGGTCGGTGAGAATCTCGAGCGCCCTATCCAAAGTAACACCGTTGTAGAGCGTTTGCTCCACGGCAAAGGTGAGCGGAATGTCTACGCCCAGCGAACGGGCGAGTTCGCTCACGCTGCGGGCGGCGACGGCGCCCTCGACAACCATATGCGTGCGCGTCTGGTACTCGTCGAGCGAAACGCCGTGGGCAAACTCGTAGCCAAAGGTGCGGTTGCGCGAATGCTCGGAGGTGCAGGTGGCAATGAGGTCACCCATGCCGGCAAGTCCCATGCAGGTCATAGCTTGACCGCCGCGGGCATGCACCAGACGGCTAATCTCGGCCAGGCCGCGCGTCATGATAAGGGCGAGCGTGTTGTCGCCGGCACCGGTGCCGGCGGAGATGCCGCACACGATGGCGATGACATTTTTCATGGCGCCGCAGACCTCGACACCGGTCATGTCTTGCGACAGATAGATGCGAAAGGCCGTGGACAGGAGCAAGTCCTTAAAGGTCTCCCCTACCTGCGTATCTTCGCTGGCGATGACGGCGGCAGAAAGACCTCCGCGGCAGATTTCCTCGGCATGGTTGGGGCCAGAAAGAGCCGCAACACGTTCCTCGTTGCCGATCTCGCTGGCGATGACCTCGCTCATGAGCAGGCCGGACTCGGGCTCAATGCCCTTGGTGAGGCAGAGCACCGGGATATCGGCGGCGATAAAGGGCGCGGCCTGGTGGCACACGCTGCGAAGGTGCGTCGAAGGAACGGCGAAGATGATGGCCTCGGCGCCGTCGAGCGCCTGGGCGAGCTCGGTCGTTGCTACCACGTTTTCCGGCAGCTCGTAGCCCACAAGGTAGCGAGGGTTGCGGTGCTCGCCATTGATGCCGGCGGCCGTCTGCTCGCTATGGGCCCACATGGTCACGCGCTCGGCTCGCGCGGCGGCAAGGCCGGCGACGGCGGTTCCCCAGGAGCCGGAGCCAATCAGCGCAACATTCATGACTCTCTCTCCTACTTATCGTCGGGCTCGGTGACGCGCTTGGTAAACGAGAGCTTGGACTCCTTACCGGTCATGAGCTTTTTGATGTTCGCGCGATGGGCCCACACCACGGTGATGCCGATCATCGCCATGCAAAACTTGAGGCCTAGGCTGCTGTACGGAAAGACCGCACAAGCGGCGATGGGAAGACCGATGGCCGCGGCAAGCGAGCCCACCGACACAAACTTGGTGATGGCGACGGCCACGATAAACATGCCCAACAGCGAAAGTCCGATGGGCCAGTACCAGGCGAGGATGACGCCCAAGCCCACGGCAATACCCTTGCCGCCATGGAAGTTGAGGTAGGGCGAGAAGATGTGGCCCCACACCGCTGCCAGGCAGATGACGCCGAGCATCCAATCGCCGGGGGCTCCAGGCGCCATGATGCTCACAGGGAAGCCATAGCCCACGCCCGCGATAAGCGGACGGGCGATAAGGACGCAGATGGCGCCCTTAAGGCAGTCGAGCAGCAGCGTGAGCGCGGCGACCTTGGGACCGGCCACACGCAGCGCGTTGGTGGTGCCGATGTTGCCGGAGCCCGCCTTGCGAATATCCGTATGGTTGAACACGCGGCCCAAGATCAGGCCAAACGGAATCGCTCCGATAAAGAACGATACCACGGCGCAGATGGCGGTCAGCAGAATCGGATTATGCATCCTTTTGCTCCTTCTTCCTAAAGAAGAGTCGAATGGGCGTGCCGGCGAAGTCGAAGGTAGAGCGCATACGGTTCTCCACGTAGCGCTGGTAGGTGTCGTTGACCAGGTCGCTGTGGTTGACGAAGAACGTAAACGTCGGCGGGTTGACGCCCGTCTGGGTCACATAGTGCATGCGCAGACGGCGCTTGCCGTCCACCACGGTATGACCGAACTCGCGCAGGTCGGTAAGGAACGTGTTGAGGCGCGAGGTGCTGATCTTCTGCGAACGCGTCTTTTCGGCGGCGTCGACCATCGCCCAGATCTTCTCGACGCTGCGGCCAGTGAGGGCAGAGATGCGCAGGTACTGGGCCCAGGGAGCCATGACGCCCAGACGGCGGTCGATGGTCTCCATGCAGGCCTCGCGCTTGCGGTCGTCGTCGAGCAGATCCCACTTGTTGAGCAGTACAACGATGGCGCAGCCGCGCTCGATGGCAAGACCCATGACCTTCTGGTCCTGCTCGGTAACGCCCACGGAGGCGTCGACGACGAGCAGCGCCACGTCGGCGCGGTCGATGGCGCGCAGGCCGCGGACCATGGAGTAGTACTCGATGTTCTCGTACACGGTGCTCTTCTTACGGATGCCCGCGGTGTCGACCATGCGGTAGTGCTTGCCGTTGCGCTCGACGACCGTGTCGATGGCGTCGCGCGTCGTGCCGGCAATGTTGGACACGATAGAGCGGTCGGCGCCCAGGATGCGGTTGAACAGCGACGACTTACCGGCGTTGGGTCGGCCGATGATGGCCACATTCAGCGCGTCGGGGAACTCGTCGGCGACTTCGTCCTCTTCCTCGGGAAGCAGGGCCACGATGTCGTCGAGCAGGTCGCCCGTGCCGTGGCCGTGCAGGGCCGAGAGCGGCGTGGGCTCACCGATGCCGAGCGAATAGAACTCCCAGATGCTGTCGTTCTCGCGATCAGGGTTGTCGAGCTTGTTCACCAGCAGAAAGACCGGCTTGTCGCAGCGCTTGAGCATGCGGGCGACCGACTCGTCCTCCTCGGTGACGCCGGTGCGGCCGTCGACCACAAACAGGATGACGGCGGCTTCCTCGGCGGCGGCGAGCGCCTGGTCGCGGATGGACGTGGCAAACACGTCATCGCTCTTGAGCGGCTCGATGCCGCCCGTGTCGACAATGGTGAACTCGCGGCCGTTCCAATCGGCCGTGTGATACGAGCGGTCGCGCGTGACGCCGCGAGACTCGTGGACGATGGCGTCCGAGGTCTGGGCCAGGCGGTTAACGAGCGTGGACTTGCCCACGTTGGGGCGTCCGACGACGGCGACGATAGGTTTCATCTGCTCTCCTTTAATGGGTAGGGTCAGTGGAAGTGTTAGAGTCGGCAGGCATTATGTCAAGGATGTGCTCCAGGGTATCGAGCAGCTCATGCGGCATGGTTGACACCACATGAACCTCGGCGCCGCGACTGGTAAGGCTTGCGAGTAAATCGTCACGATGATACTCGTCAAGCGTCATGCCGTCAGCGTTGAACATGAGCTTAGGCACAAAGAGCATAACCCCCGACAGATCTTGGGGCAGCTGCTCCAGAATGTCACACGCGACGATGAGGCCGGTTACGTCCACGTTGCCGCCAAAGTAGCGGTTCTTGATGGCTGTGACGGTGCCGGCGAGACCATACGGCGACTCCACAAAGCGCGCCACGGTGTCGCGCGCGCTGGCGCCGGAGAGGCACAGCAGGTGCTGGTTGCGCTCGGCGATGGCCTCGCGGACGCGGGCCAGACGCTCGGCGTCGGCGGCAAGCACGTCGTCGGTCTCGTCCAAATACGAGCGGATCATGCCAATGCCGTCGTAGTACTGCGGGTAACCGTCGTAAAAGTCCGCCTCGGGAGGATCGATGCCGGCGTCCAGATAGAACTCGTCGCTCATCTGGAAGGTGTGGCGGCCAAAGCGCTCATAGGCGCGGTCCTGGAACGGTCGAATCATGGCGATGGTCTCGCGCGCTAGCTCGGGTTTGTCGCTGTAGGACCAGCTAAAACGGTTCTGATGCTTGGTAAAACCGAGCGGCACAATGCCCAGGCTGGTGATTTGCTCGTGCTCCTCGCAAAAGCGCAGGGTCTTTTCCAGCTCCTCGCCGTCGTTCATGCCGGGGCACAACACGATCTGCGCATGAATCTCTATGCCGGCGGCCATGATGGCCTCGAGCACATCCATGCCGCGCTGGGCGTTGCGGCCCATCATGCGGCGGCGGACGTCGGGGCTTACGGCGTGGACCGACACGTTCATGGGGCTCATGTTGCGTTGGATGACGTTTTGCACGTCCTCGTCGGTGAGGTTCGTGAGCGTGACAAAGTTGCCCTGCAAAAAGCTTAGGCGATAGTCGTCATCGCGAATATAGAGCGTGGAGCGGCCGCCCTTGGGGAGCATCGTCATAAAGCAGAACACGCAGGCGTTCACACAGGTGCGCATGCCATCGAAGATAGGGCCATCGAACTCAAGGCCCCAGTCCTCTCCTGGGAAGCGGTCGAGCTCGACGGAGGTGACGGTGTTGTCGCGCGGATCGAAAACCTCCAGGTCGACGGTATCATCGTCGGCCTCCCAGAGCCACGCAATCATGTCGGTGCGCTGCTCGCCATTGACCGTGAGCACGCGCATGCCCGGCTCGATGCCCACATCCCATGCGGGCGATTCGGGCCGCAGGTTCTTAACGAGCGCGCCCTCACCCGGCTCGGGGTCGCGGCTGCGCCCGTAATCGGCCCCCTCGGCGGCGTATGAGGGTACGGTCTGGTCCATGGTTAGCGGCAAAGCTCCTTGATGCGCGTGACGGCGCGTTCGATGTGTTCTTGTGGGGTGGAGGCTCCGGCAGTGATGCCGATGTGGTGAGCGTCGGTAAACCACGCGGCCTGGAGCTCGGAAGCTTCCTCGATGTGATACGTGCGCTCGCAGGCGTCTGCGCAAATCTGCGCCAGGCGGCGGGTGTTGCCCGAGTTCTTGCCGCCCACCACGACCATGCAGTCGCAGCGGTTGGCAAGTGTGGCTGCTGCCTGTTGACGCTCACTCGTGGCGGCGCAGATGGTGTTGATCACACGCAGCTCCTGCACGCGCGTGGTGATAGCGGCCACGACTTCGGCGAGATTCTGCGCGGTCTGAGTGGTCTGCACAACGAGGCCCACCTTGCCCTTGAGCGACAGGGCATCGACGTCGGCGGCACAGCTCACGACCTGCGCATCATTGCCGGCGTGGCCCAGAATGCCCTCGACCTCGGGGTGACCCGGCTCGCCTATGACCACCACGCGGTAGCCCTCGCGCACCAGGCGCTCGGCGGCCACGTGGACCTTCTTCACGTAGGGGCACGTGGCGTCGACCACGTTGAGGCCGCGCTCGCGAGCGGAATCGATGACCTGCGGCACCACGCCGTGGGCGCGGATGATCACGGTGCCGGATGTGGCGTCGTCCAAGGTGTCGGCCAGACCTACGCCTGCCTCGGCGAGCTCGCGCACCACGATGGGGTTATGGATGAGCGGACCCAAAGTATGGACCTGAGTGCACTCCCCTGCCTGCGGTGCGGCGGCCAGCGCCATATCGAGCGCACGCTGTACGCCGTAGCAAGTGCCGGCGTGGGCGGCGATCTCGATGGTAGGCGCGGTGGCCTGGTCGGACGCAGTCGTGGCGATGTTTGTCGCGTTCTCGCTCATGGCTAAAACCTGCCCGGATGTTCGTCGCACAGCTCATCTCGCATGGCGTAGACGCGGTTCATTGCCTCGGACTCAAACCATTCCAGGCGCTCCGTGCGCTTAAGCCCGGCCGGTGCGTCGGAAAGTGAGACGGCCTTGCCGGCACGAATCCAGCACTTCTTGGGACGCATGAGCTTTTTGCCCGCGGGCGTGATGTCGGACCAGCCACAGATGGCGAGCGGGTTGACGGGCGCCTTGCCCATCTGGGCGATGAGCGCAAAGCCGCCGTGGACCTCGGGCTTGATCTCGCGCGAGCGGATGCGCGTGCCCTCGGGGAAGATCAGGATGTCCTCGCCGCGCTGCAGCGCATGCTGAGCGGCGCGCAAGCACTTCATGTCGGCGGTACCGCGCTCGACGGGGATGCCGCCAACGCGGCTAAAGGCCCAGCGCACAATCTTGCTCTTGGCGAACTCGGACTTAAAGATGGGACGAATGCGGCGGCCCCCAAAGAATAGCGCCGTCTCCACGGCCAGGAGCTCGGCCATCGAGGTGTGGTTGCAGATGACCACGCTGCCGCGGCCTTCCTGGCGCTCAAACAGAAGATTGGCGTCCTCGACCTTCCAGCGCCACATGAGCTTGGAGAAGGCCCAAAGGATGGCCATGACTACGACGACGGTGCCGCGGATGAGCGCTGGAAACTCGGCGTAGGGGGCGTTGTAATAGTCCTCGGGCGTCTGCTTAAACAGGCGCATGGGCTACCTCCTTTGGTTGATGAGGTCCTCGATGATACGAACGACCTCGTCGATGGTGTGGGCGGTGGAGTCGACGTGCACGGCGTCCTCGGCGGGCACGAGCGGGGCGACCTCGCGACTACTGTCGAGCTTGTCGCGCTGCTTAAGGGCGTCGAGGGTCTCGTCGACCTCGGCCTCGAGCTGCTCGGACGTGAGCGGCTGGGCATCGTTTTGGTGACGCTGAAGCACGCGGCGGCGGGCGCGCTCGCGTGGGTCGGCGGTCAGGAAGACCTTGACCTGCGCGTTAGGGAACACGACGGTTCCGATGTCGCGACCCTCGGCCACGATATCGCGGTCCTCTGCTGCGCTGAGCTGGTGGATGAGCATGGCGGTGCGCACGCCCGGATAGGCCGAGACCTTGGACACGTTGGCGTCGACCTGCGGGGTGCGGATGGCGGCCGAAGCGTCCTGGCCGTCAATGGTCAGGCGCGTGTCCTCGCCGGTGCCGTTGGTAAAGCGGATCTCGATTTGCTCGGCGAGGGCGTCGATTGCCGCCTCGTCGTCCAAATCGATGCCACGGTCGAGCGCGGCGAAGGTGACGGCGCGATACATGGCGCCCGTGTCGAGCTTGTTAAAGCCCAGCTGGCGGGCGATCTCCTTGGCGATGGTGGACTTGCCGGAACCGGCGGGGCCGTCGATGGCGACGATCATGCAATGCTTCCTTTCGATGGGTGACGTGCTGGTATGGTTCGCGGACGTTGGGGCGCGGCGGGTTGCCTAGCCCGTGTAGCGCTCGCGGTAGGTGTTACGCTTGGGTGCGGAGCCGTGGCTGCCGTGGTGACGCGTGCGGCTGGCGGGCGTGTCTTGGGGCTTGCCGCCGTTGCGCTTGGCGCTCGCCTGCTTGGGCGGGATGCCACCGCTTTTGAGGATCTGCACCTCGCGGTCGGAGAGTTCGCGCCACGAGCCTTTGGCCACATCCTTGAGCTCCAGGCCGGCAAAGTTGCAGCGATGCAGACGGATTACCGGGTGGTGAATTTTGCTCAGCATGCGCTTAACCTGGTTCTTGCGGCCTTCGCGGATGATGACCTCCACGGCGGTGGTGCCGGGCTTGACGCCCTGGGGAGCTACGGCCTCGGCCTCGCGTGCGGTGATGATGCGGCAGATTGCCGGCTGGCATAGGCCGTCGTCGAGCTCGATGCCACGGCGGAGCGGTTCTAGATCGAGGTCGGTTAGCTGCCCGTCCACGAGTGCCTGGTAGGTCTTGTAGACGTGCTTGCTGGGGTGCAGCAGGTCCTGAGACAGGTCGCCGTCGGTGGTAAAGAGCAAAAGGCCCGTGGTGTCGCGGTCCAGGCGGCCCACCGGGAACAGGCCCGGAAAGCGGTCGCGGGGAACCAGGTCCGCCACACAGGGGCGCTCCTGCGGGTCGCTCATGGTGGTTAGGTAGCCAGTCGGCTTGTAGAGCATCAGGTACACGGCGCCCTGGTTGAGCTTGACCGGCATGCCGTCGACCTCGATACGGTCGCGGTCGACATCGACCTTGGTGCCCAGCTCGGTCGCGACCTCGCCGTTTACCGTCACACGACCAGCTGTCATCAGGTCCTCCGAACCGCGGCGGCTCGCCACACCCGCGCGCGCCAAAAAGCGCTGCAGGCGCATGGTGTGCGCATAGACGGGCTGGGCGTCGGTTGCGGGTACTGCGTTGCCCATGGCGCGCGTCTCCCCTACTTCGTTAGTCCTCGTCATGCAATTCCTCCGAGGTCTCGTCGACGACCAGGGTCTCCAAGTCCTCGACTGCCTCAACATCTTCAACATCGGTATCGATCAGTTCGCGCTCTTCGTCCAGGTCCTCGGCCTGCTCCTCGAGCGTGGACTGAATGCTGCGACCGCTCAGGCGCTCGCGGATAAACTGGCGTGACTGCTCGTCGGGGGCAAACTGCTCCAGATCGGGCAGGTCGCGGGTGGAGCGCAGGCCGAACTTTTCCAAGAAGGCGTTGGTCGTGCCGTAGATGATGGCCTGACCGCGCTCGGGGTCGCGGCCGAGCTCTCGCACCAGGCCCTTATCCACGAGCGACGCGATGACGCCGTCGGAGTTGACGCCGCGGATGCCCTTGACCACCTCGCGCGTCACGGGCTGGTGGTAGGCGATAACGGCCAGGGTTTCGAGCGCCGCCTGGGACAGCTTTTGCGTGTCCCAGCTCAACACATAGGCCTCGACCACGTCGTGATAGGCGGGATGCGTAAACAGGCGCCAGCCGCCGGCGACCTCGCGCAGCTGAAAGCCGCGGTTGGCCTCCTCGTACTCAACCTTGAGCTCGGCGAGCAGCGACGCGCACTCGCCGGGGGCGATATCCAGTGCGCCGGCCAGCGCGGGCGCACTCACCGGGTCGCTCGACACCAGCAGCAGCGCCTCGAGGGCGCCTTTGAGGCTGTTTGCCTCTAGCGTGGAAAGGGTTGACATGGTTGCCGCTCCTATTCGGTGAGCTCGGGGCCCTCGCCGGGCACATAGGCCTCGGCGCCCTCGACGCGGTTGATGCGGATGGTTCCAAAGATCTCGTCCTGGCTCAGCGTGAGCGAGCCACGCTTGGCGAGCTCAAGCATGGCCAGGAAGGTGACGACGAGCTGCTCGGTGGTGGCGTCGCCGTCCAGCAGCTCGCGGAAAGTGCAGGTTTGGTGCGCCATGGTAAAGCGGTCGACCGAGGCCACCGTCAGGTCGAGTGGTACGCGATGCGGTGCCACATGCTCGGCCTCCAGCAGGAAGGTCTGGCGCTTGCCGTCCAGGTCGGCACAGATGACGGCGAGACCGCGTAGGGTAATGCCGGCCAGATAGTCGGGCATTAGGCCCAAGAACTCGGGGTCGGGGCCGGCCACACGCGGGTGCATGCGGCTTTCGGCCTGCATGCGGGCACCGAGGGCCGCAGCCGCGCCTTTAAACTGTTTGTAGGCAATCAGGCGTTGGATCAGGACCTCGCGCAAGGCGTCGCCGTCGAGCGTGCTGAGCTCCTCGAGGTCTTCGTCGAATTCGTCATCGTCGTCATCGACTTTGCGCGGGGCCTCCTGCGGCACCAGAGAGGCGGCCTTGATGTCCAAAAGGGTTGCCGCGACCAGCAAAAAGTCGCTCGCCACGTCCAGGTCCAGCGCCTCGATGCGCTCGGCCTCGGCAAGGTACTGCTCGGCCACCTCGCTGATGGAGATGGCGCCGATATCTACTTTTTGGCGGGTTACCAGCTGCAGCAGCAGGTCGAAAGGTCCGCTGTAGACCTGCGTTGACACGCGATACGACATCTTCGACCTCCTTTGACGGCGCCTTCGCGGCGCGGTTTGGGTGCATATTGCGACAGTTTTGCACGGTCGACCTGTAAGTTTACCTTAGATGCCGGCGATTGCGAAGTTGAGCAGCTGCTCAGCAAGCGGATACACGGTAACGTCGAAATAGCGGCCGATTACATCGATGCCGGTCCACATAGGCAGCAGGTATAGAACTAGGATGAGTATGGGCATAGCGTATTGCTGCAGGCGGTAATAGTTGTTGAGCGCCGTGCCCTTGAGGAAGGGCACGATGATCGACGAGCCGTCGAGCGGCGGAATCGGGATGAGGTTAAAGAACGCGAGCGACAGGTTAACCACGATAAACGTGGCGCCGAAGTTCATGATCTGTGACGCCAGGGCAAAGGACATGCTGGCGTAGAGATTGCCGTACGTTACGTGCATGAGGGCGGCCGCGAGGCACGCGAGTGCGATATTCGATGTGGGGCCGGCTACGCTCACCAGGACCTCGTCGCGCTTGGGGTGCTTAAGGTTGTTGAGATAGACGGGCACGGGCTTGGCGAAGGCGAACACGGGACCGCCTGCGGCGAGCATGAGCAGCGGCAAGATGATGGTGCCAAACGGGTCGATATGGTTGAGCGGGTTGAGCGATACGCGTCCGCGCGAGCGCGCCGTTTTGTCGCCGAGAGCCCAGGCCGCGGCGGCGTGCGCGCTCTCGTGAATGACGATGCCAACGATGACGGCGACGGCGCTGGCGAGCAGGTTCATGATGTAGCTGCTGGACATGGCGCTCTCCTAGCGGACGCGGCGCGAGGCGCGCGTGAGCAGGTAGTCGGCCACAAACAAGATTACCGCGACGATGGCGTAATCCAGGCGAAACACGCCACCAAAGGGCGACGTGATGACACCGTAGCCGGCGATGGCGCTTGGCAGTGCGCGCGAAAGCTCAACGACAAAGCCAACGATCTGCAGTTTGGCGGTGAGGCCGCTAAAGCACAGCAGCACGGTCATCGCGCTCATAAAGATGCCGCAGATGCGACAAGCGATGGCGATGATGCTCATCGCCACGGCAGCGGCCTTACGAGAGTTCACGCGCGGTCTCCTCTTCGATTTGGGTGGAAAGCTCCAGCCATTCGTCCTCGAGCTTGGGTAGCTCTTGCTTAAGGCCGTTATATTCTCCCAGCGCGGCGTTGAACTTGTCCTGATCGGCATAAAGCTCTTCGCTGGCCATCAATTCCATAAGCTCGTCATAGCGGGCGCGCTTTTTGTCGAGCTCTGTCTCGATCTTCTTGAGCTGGTTGCGCACGCCCTTGAGCTTTTTGTTGAGCGCAGCGCGGGCCTGGGCCTCGGCGCGCTTTTGCTCCTTGGTCTTTTTACCCTCGGCAGGTTTGGAAGCGGCGGCGGGCGCATCGGGCTGGGCCGCGGTAACCTTTGCGGACTTGGCCGCGACAGGCACGCTCTCTCCTGCTGTCTCGGCGGCGGCGCGGGCCGCGAGGTCCTCGCGCTTGTAGAGGTAGTAGTCGTAGTCGCCGTCGTAGACCGTGACCTTGCCATCGCGGATGTCGATGATGCGGTTGGCCACAGCGCGTACCAGGTGCTCGTCGTGGCTGATCAGCACGATGGTGCCGGGGAAGTTCTGCAGGGCGTTCTCGAGCATGTCCACCGAGTCGATGTCCAGGTGGTTGGTGGGCTCGTCCAGGCACAGGAGTGCCTCGGGGGCCACAAGCATCTTGGCCAGTGCCAGACGCGCCTTTTCGCCGCCGGAGAGGACGCGGACCTGCTTCTCGATGGAATCGTTGTCGCTAAACAGGAAGGCGCCCAGCAGGCTGCGCTGCTGCGGCACGGTCCACTTGGGCGTGACGGTGTCGATCTCTTGCAGGACGGTATTGGACTCGGTCATGCCCTCGAGTGCGTGCTGGGCGTAGTAGGCGACGCCGACGTTGGTGCCCAGATCGCGGGTGCCGGTGGTGGGCGGCTCCAGGCCGGCGAGAATCTTCATGAGCGTGGACTTGCCGGCGCCGTTGGGGCCGACGAGCGCCACGTGCTCGCCGCGGTAGAGCTTGAGGTCGATATCGCTGTAGATGTGCTTGTTGCCGTAAGACTTGGACACGCCCTCCA
The DNA here is from genome assembly GCA_008671285.1 of Collinsella aerofaciens. Next base: position 16,442 of record RPYR01000020.1, read on the forward strand.
GACCCACGACCATGTCGCCCGAGCGCGGCGGATCGGGGAACTTAAAGTCGATGTGCTTGTGGCCCGCGGGCAGGATGACGAGCTCTTTTTTGATCTGCTCGATCTTTCGGATGCGCTCCTGAGCCTGGGCAGCCTTGGTGGGCTTGTAGCGGAACTTATCGACGAAGACCTGCATGTGGGCGATGTCGCGCTCCTGGGCGGCGCGCTTGGCGCGCATCTGCTCCAGGTTGTCCTCGCGCTGCTTGAGGTAGCTGCTGTAGTTGCCGGTGTAGGTGGTCACGCGGCGGTTCTCGAGCGCGGCCACGTGGTCGACGCAGGCGTCCATGAAGGCGCGGTCGTGGCTGACGATGAGTACGGCGCCGTCGTAGTTGGCGATAAAGCCGCGTAGCCACTGGACGCTCTCGAGGTCCAGGTGGTTAGTGGGCTCGTCCAGCAGCAGCAGGTCGGGGTGGCGCAGGAAGAGCTTGGCGAGCGCGATGCGCATCTGCCAGCCGCCCGAGAACTCGGAGCACGGGCGCTCAAAGTCGGTGACCTTAAAGCCCAGGCCAGATAGGATCTTGCGGGCGTTGCTCTCGAGCTCGTAGCCGCCCAGGTGCTCAAAGCGGTCCTGGACCTGTCCGTACTCGTTGAGGAGCGCGTCGACGTCCTTGCCCTGTTCGGAGAGCTCGGTGATTTGGGCCTGCAGCTCGTTGGCGCGCTCGCCCATGCGGCGGATTTCCTTGGCGGCGGCCATGACCTCGGCGAGGATGGTGGTGTCCTTTTGCTCAAGGTTAGTTTCCTGCTCTAGGTAGCCCACCTGGCAGTCCTTGGCGTACTGGACCTGCCCGGCGTCGGGGCTGTCGATGCCCATGATAATCTTGAGCATGGTGGTTTTGCCGGCGCCGTTGGGGCCCACGAGCGCAAAGCGCTCGCCGGGGTTGATCTGGAAGG
>RPYR01000174.1 GCA_008671285.1 Collinsella aerofaciens
CCCATATGTCATTTGAGCCGGGCCTGACCGTCATCGTCTGTACCAACGGCTCGGGAAAATCGAACATCTACGAGTATATTCTGTGGGTCCTGGGCGAGCATCGTTGGAAGCAGCTGCGCGGCCTGGCCGTGGAGGCTGTCATCTTCTCGGGCTCGTCGGCGCGCAAGCCGGTGGGTGTCGCCGAGGTCACGCAGGTGCTCGAGACCTCGGACGATATGCTGCCCGTCGCCGTTGACGAGGTCGCCATGACCCGTCGCATGTACCGCTCGGGCGAAAGCGAGTACCTCATCAACTCGAGCCCGTGCCGCCTGATGGACATTCAGGACATCCTGCACGATTCGGGCCTGGGCAAGGATACGCATTCCATCATCAGCCAGGGCAAGCTCGACGCCATTTTGCAGAGCCGCCCCGAGGAGCGCCGCGCCCTGATCGAGGAGGCTGCCGGCATCTCCAAGCACAAGCGCCGCAAGGAGCGTGCGCTCAAAAAGATTAAATCGATGGACGAGCACCTGACCCGTGCCCGCGACATCAATAAGGAGATTGCCCGTCAGCTGCGCCCGCTGGAGCGTCAGGTCGATCGTGCGCGCAAGTACAAAGAGCTGTCCTCGCGTGCGAACGAGCTTACGCAGATGCTGGCCGTCGACGAGCTTCGTTCGCTGCAGTCGCAGTGGAACGACCTGGAGAGCCGCTCCAAGGAGGGCACTGCCGAGCTTGAGCTTGCGCAATACCGCTTGGGCGAAAAAGAGCGCGAGCTCGAGAAGCTCCAAGTCATGCTCGAGGAAAAGGGCCTGTTTGTGGGTGATCTGGGCGAGCAGCGCCGTCATATGCAAGACGTGGTCGGCCGCATCAACTCCGACATGCGCCTACTCGAGGAAAAGGGCCACAACATGGTGTCGCGCCTGTCCGACATGCGCGGCCAGATCTCGAGCTCCGAGCATCAGCGTCGTCGCGTGGTCGAGGAGCTCGAGGATGCGCGTGCCCAGCTTGAGGAAGTGACCGGTGCGCACATGCAGGCGCAGGACGACGTTGACGCCGCCGGTCCTGCCGCCGCCCAGCTCCACGAGCTTCGCGTGGCGCTCGACAATCAGATTTCGCAGCTCACGCGCGAGCAGCGCGATGTGCAGCGTGTGGCCGATAACGCCGCGCTCGAGCTCGCCAAGGTGAAGGACTCGCTGAGCAACGCCGAGGTCGAGGACAACATGTACGCCTCGCGCCTGGAGCAGATCGACGAGCAGCTCGAGGAGGTCACGGCCTCGCTCGAGAGCCGTTGCGACCGCGCTGAGGAACTTGACGGTGCGCTCGATCAGGCCCGCCAGGCCCAGATTGATGCTCGCGAGGCCACCGAGGTCGCCCGTGCGGCGTTGAAGGACTTGCGTAATCGTGAGAGTGAGGCGCGCAACAAACTTTCCGAGGTGCGCTCGGAGCTTGCCAGCCAAAAGAAGCTCGATGCCCGCATGGCCGACAGCTCGCCGCTGGTGAGCCGTCTGATGGGCGCGCTGGGCGATGATGTCTCGGGTCGTCTGGGCGACGTGCTCGAGGCTCCTCGGGAGCTCGAGGGCCTGGTCGAGCAGCTGCTTGCTGGCGATATCGATGCCTTGCTGTTTGATGACGCCGCTACGCTTGAGCGCGCCGGTCGTGCGGCTCTGGACCAAAAGAAGGCCTCGGGCGAGGCGCTGCTGGTGGGTCGCGGCGTGAGCGGCTCTGCTGCTGCCAAGGGCGCTGCCGGTTCTCGTTTGGTCGACCGTCTGTCCGTGCGTTCCGGGTATGGCCCGGTTGTCGAGGCCCTGCTCGGCGGCTATTACGTGGTCGATGACTTGGCTGCCGCGCTGGCGGCACCAGTCGTTGACGGTGTGACCTATGTGACGCCCGATGGCGCCCGCGTGAGCTGTGGCGGCCTGGTGCGCGTGGGACTCGATGCCGGCGAGGCTTCGGGTGCCCTGGAGCGCAAGCGTCGCATTCGCGAGCTGGAGGGCCTTGAGCCCGATTTGGCTGCCGTGTTTGAGCATGCGTCGGATCAGGTCGTCGAGGCTAATGCGGCCGTCGAGGAGGCGCGTGCCGCCGAGGGCGATGCCGCCGGCGAGATCGCCCGTCTTGAGGGCGAGCGCCGCTCGCTGCTCTCCGAGATCGGCCGCCTGGAGCAAAGCGCCAACAACGCCGAGGCCGAGCGCGTGCGCATCTCCAAGCGCCGCGCGCAGGCCGCCGAGGCCGTGCGCGCTGCGCGCCCGCGCGTGGACGAGCTCACCCGTTCGCGTGACGAGGCCCGCGCGCAGGCAAGCGACCTGGGTCTCCAGATTGCCGAAGCCAACGACGAGCTCGATCGCGTGCGTCGTGACGATTCCGAGGCAGCCGGCAAGCTCGCCGATGCCAAGGTCCGCCTGGCTCAGACGAGCGAGCGTCTGCGTTCGCTGAAGGGCCGCGTGCCCGACCTGGAGCATCGCCTGGAGGGCATCGACCGCCGTATCCGCGGAACACGCCAGGCCTCGCGCTCGCTCGAGTTGCTGCGCCTGCGCGTCGACCCCATGCACGAGCGCTATTCGGCCCTGCTGGAGCGCGCGTCGGATTGGGCCGCGCGCCTGCGTGACCAGGCTTCGCTCGAGGAGGCGGACTCGGCCTCGCTCAAGAAGACTATCGAGGACGCCAAGGCCGAGGTCTCCCACGCCAAGGAACGGGTCGATGCCGCCACGGCGACGCAAAACGAGTTCAAGGTCTCTCGCGGCAAGCTCGAGGTGCAGGTGGAGGCGGCCATCAAGGCCATTACCGCCGATGGCACCACGGTGCTGGAGGAAGCGCTCATGCTTCCTGCGCCCACCGACCGTGACGCTGCTGAGCGCGAGCTCAACCAGCTCGTGCGCCAGATCAACAACCTGGGCCCTGTGAACCAGGTTGCCATGGAGGAGTACGAGCAGCTCAAGCGCCGCGCCGATTACATCGAGGAGCAACTGGCCGATCTGGAGAGCGCGCGCAAGGCGCTCACCAAGATCACCGTGGCCATCGATCGCAAGATGCGCAAAGCCTTCCTGGTAACCTTTGAGAAGGTCGATGCGAACTTCCGCGAGATCTTCGCCATGCTGTTCCCGGGCGGCCAGGCACATCTGGAGATGACCGACCCCGAGCATCCGGCCGAGACGGGCATCGAGGTCGTGGCGCAGCCGCGTGGCAAGCGCATTACCAAGATGATGCTCATGTCGGGCGGCGAGAAGAGCCTGACGGCGCTCGCCCTGCTCTTTGCCGTGTATCGCACGCGTACGGTGCCGTTCTATGTGCTGGACGAGGTCGAGGCGGCGCTCGACGACGCCAACCTGTCCAAGCTCATTGGCGCACTCGACGTGTTGCGTTCCGATACGCAGCTCTTGGTTATCTCGCATCAGCGCCGTACTATGGAGGACGCTGACGTCCTCTACGGCGTCTCGATGCAAGCCGACGGCGTCAGTCGCGTCGTCTCGCAAAAACTTGATCGCGAAACCGGAAAGGTCGTGAATGCATAATGGGATTCTTCGATGCTCTCTCGCGCGGACTTGAGCGCAGCCGCGAGGCCCTCAACGAGGTCTTTTACTTTGGCGGCGAGGTCGATGAGGATTTTTGGGAGGATCTAGAGGACACCCTCGTCATGGGTGACATGGGCGCCGAGGTCGCCATTCAGGTCTCCGATGACCTGCGCGATACCGCGGCCAAGAAGAACCTCAAGACCGCCCCGCAACTCCGTCGCGCCCTGGCCGAGCAGCTCGAGCAACATTTTGTGCCCGCCGAGCGAGATCCGTTCGCCGACACGCCGAGCTGCGTGCTGTTTGTGGGCATTAACGGTGCCGGCAAGACCACCACGGTCGGCAAGATCGCGAGCGCCATGGCTGCCCGCGGCAAGAACGTCGTGATCGGTTCGGCCGATACCTTCCGCGCCGCCGCCATCGAGCAACTCGATGTGTGGGGCCAGCGCGCAGGCGTCCCCGTCATCAAGCGCGACCGCGGCTCCGACCCGGCAAGCGTTTGCTACGACGTGCTCGACGAGGCCGACAAGCGCGGCAGCGACCTGGTGCTTATCGACACCGCCGGCCGTCTGCACACGAGCCCCGAACTCATGCGTGAGCTTGCCAAGGTGGTCAACGTGACGCGTAAGCGCGCCGCCAATATGGCCGCCGGCCCCATGCCTGTCTCGGTCGTCCTCGTGATCGATGCTGCGACAGGCCAAAACGGTCTGAACCAGGCGCTCGAGTTTAACGAGGCGCTGGGTCTGGACGGTATTATCATGACAAAGCTCGACGGAACGGCTAAGGGCGGTATCGCCATGGCCGTTGCCGAGAAGCTCAAGCTCCCGATCCTGCGCGTGGGCGTGGGCGAGCAGGTCGATGACCTGCAGGAGTTCAATGCCAAAGATTTCTGCCGCGCCCTGGTGGGCGAGTCCAACTAAGGAGTAACCAGTGTTTGATTCCCTGAGCGATCGCCTCAACGACACATTTGACCGCTTGCGCGGCAAGGGTAAGCTGACCGAGGCCGATATCACCTCGGCCATGCGCGACATTCGCATGGCGCTGCTTGAGGCCGACGTCAACTTCAAGGTCGTCAAGGAGTTTGTCGCCAAGACCAAGGAGCGCTGCATGACCGCCGAGGTCATGGAGTCGCTGTCGCCGGCGCAAAACGTCGGCTAGCTTGTGCTCGCCGAGCTCACCGAGCTGCGCGGTTCCACCGAGAGCACGCGCGTCGTTCGCCCCCGCCTTCC
>RPYR01000096.1 GCA_008671285.1 Collinsella aerofaciens
CCCAATATGTTGTAAAACACCACCGAGCATATGTTCGAAAACACAATATGTTGTGTTTACAGCAAAGGCGGGATGCCACCTGTGGCACCCCGCCTTTCAACCTCAACCTTCAAGTTGACCTTGAGGCGATTTTTGCGTCCTTTTACATGGCGTTCACATCGCCCCCAAACTCCCCCACCCAAGGCACGTGCGGCCCACCACCGCGACGACAAGTGGCGAAAAATGGGACGGGCCCCAGATTGCCCATGCGCGCGCAAAAGCACGCCGCAGCAATCTGGGGCCCGTCCCCAAATACCTATAAATATGCAGGCCAGCGATGTGTTAACGATGCGCCAGCGGATGCGCCGCCAGATAGACCTCGGTCAGTTGCGTGCGGTCGACATGCGTGTAGACCTGCGTGGTCGAAATATCGGCATGGCCCAAAATCTCCTGCAGTACACGCAAGTCGGCACCGCCCGCGAGCATGTGGGTGGCAAAGGAGTGGCGCAAGGTATGGGGATGGAGCCCCACCAGCCCCACCTGACGCCCATACCGCTCGCATATCGCATGCACGGCCTGGCGCGACAGGCGACGTCCGTTCTTATTTAAAAAGACCGCCGAGGTCTCGGTTCCGCGGGCATGGGCCGCCAAGCGAGAACGTCCCTCAGTTACATAGAGCATCAGAGCTCGCGCCGCGCTTCCCACCAGCGGGGACAGGCGTTCCTTTGAGCCCTTACCGCGAACGAGTACAAAGCCATCGTCAATATGGATATCGCCCACATCGAGCCCCACCAACTCGCTCACACGCAAACCGCATCCGTAGAGCACTTCCAAGATGGCATGGTCGCGCAAGCCCATCTCGCCCTCGGGGAAGTCTTGATCGAGCAGAGCCGAGACATCCTCCACCGATAGATACTCCGGCAAACGCTCAGCCTTTTTAGGCAGGCGCAACGCCGCCGTTGGATTTTGGGCTACAGCCCCATCGCGCACCAAAAAGGCATGCAGGCCCTTCACGGCCGCAAGCGCACGCTCCACCGAGGCATCGGAATAGCCCCCATCGCGACGGTCGGCAACAAAGCCCTCCACGACCTGACGGGTCACCTCTTCAAAAGACACAATACCCGCCCGCTCCAGATAGGCGCAGTACGTCGTCAGGTCACGACGATAGGCCGCAATCGTGTTGCGCGCCAAACCCCGCTCGACCGCGAGGTAATCGAGATACTCCCCCGCCGCCACGGCGAGCGACGAGGGAGTAGCTTCGGTATGTTCCTTATTCGCCGGCACCCTTAGTCCGTAGCGAGGTTCATGGGCGTCACCTGCAGACGGTCGACACCCTCGTGCTGGCCGATCGAAGCGCGCACGAACTCGCGGAACAGCGGCTGCGGGTTGGTCGGGCGGCTCTTGAACTCGGGATGAGCCTGGGTTGCCACATACCACGGATGCACGTCGCGCGGCAGCTCGACCATCTCGACCAGGCGCTCGTCGGGCGACAGACCCGAGATAACCAAACCGGCGTCCTCGAGCTGGTCACGGAAGGCGTTGTTGAACTCAAAGCGGTGACGGTGACGCTCGTAGACGAGCTCCTCGCCATATGCCTCGCGAGCAAGGGTATCGGCGGCGAGCTTGCACGGATAGGCGCCCAGGCGCATGGTGCCGCCCTTCTCGGTCACGTCCTCCTGCGAGCTCATCAGATCGATGACGCTAAACGGGCCGTCCGGATCGAACTCGGAGGAGCTGGCGCCGGCAAGGCCGACGACGTTGCGGGCGAACTCGCACACGGCCACCTGCATACCCAGGCAAATGCCCAGATACGGAATCTTGTGCTCACGGGCAAACTCGGCCGCGAGGATCTTGCCCTCCAGGGCGCGCTTGCCAAAGCCGCCGGGGACCAGGATGCCCGAGGCGTCGCCCAAAACCTCGGAGACATTCTGCTCGTCGAGGCTCTCGCCGTCGACCAGCTGGACGTCCACATGGCGATCGTAGAAGACGCCCGCATGGTGCAGGGCCTCGATAACCGACAGGTACGCATCGGGCAGCTGCGTGTACTTACCCACGACGGCGATCTTCACCTTGTCGGCGTGATGGTTGGCGTGATTCTGTTTGCGCAGGAACTCGTTCCACTCGCTCATGTCGCGCTCACGCGGATCCAGACCCAGGCGTTCGCAAATGCGCAGGTCAAAGTCCTGCTCGGCAAGCAGCTGCGGAACATCGTAAATGCTCGCGCAGTCCTCGTTGGTAAAGACGCAATCGGTGTCGACGTCGCAGAAGCTTGCGATCTTTCCGCGGATAGCGTCATCGATATGGTGGTCGGAGCGCAGCACGATGATATCGGGCTGGATGCCAAAGCTGCGGAGCTCCTTGACGGAATGCTGCGTGGGCTTGGTCTTGACCTCGTGGGCGGCGGCGATATAGGGAACGAGCGACACGTGGATGTAGCAGACGTTCTCGGGGCCGGCCTCCTTGCGGTACTGGCGGATGGCCTCGACAAACGGCTGCGACTCGATGTCGCCGATCGTGCCGCCCAGCTCGGTGATGACTACATCGGAGCCGGTCTGCTCCTCGATGCGGCGGAACTTGTCCTTAATGGCATTGGTGACGTGAGGAATCACCTGCACGGTACCGCCCAAAAAGTCGCCGCGACGCTCGCGGGCGATCAAGCTCTTATAGATGGCGCCGGTCGTAAAGTTGGAATCGCGGGTCAGGTTCTCATCAATAAAGCGCTCGTAATGACCCAGGTCCAGGTCGGACTCGTAACCATCCTCGGTAACGAAGACCTCACCATGCTGGAAGGGGCTCATGGTACCGGGGTCGACGTTCAGATACGGGTCGGCCTTCTGCATCGTTACTTTGTAGCCACGCGACTTGAGCAGACGGCCCAGCGAGGCCGCGGTGATACCCTTGCCCAGGGACGAAACCACGCCACCGGTTACGAACACATGCTTGGTCATATTGAGTTACCTGCGCTTCCCGTAGAAGTTGTTTATCCACATCTTACGGGTCTTCATTGTAATACTCGCGCCGCGGACCGTTCGCAATTTTTCTCGCGTGCGATTGCATTTCTCAATCTTGAAACAAAACGCCGCCCGGTTTCCCAGGCGGCGTCGCTGTGGCAAGGGTTACATGCTGCTATCGATCAGCAACCTCGTCCTCAAGCATTTCTTGAACGAGCATGCCGGTACGGACGCCCTCAAGATACCACTCGCCACGTTCGGTGAGGCAAATGCCATTTGCAAGCTGACCGCCGTCGTCGCTATAACGCGAGACGACATCAATCATGCCTTCGGAATCCAAGCGATCGATTGCGGCGCGGACACGATACGGCGAAACCCCCACGCGCTCGGCAAGCGTTTTGCGCGAGAAACCATACGGCCCGCCATTGTCTTCGGTTTGCTGGTCGATCTCCATCAACACCAGCACCTCGACACGCTTCATATCGTTGACACTCGCACGACCCTTGCCCGCCATAGCAGCCTCCTCAAACCGAGCACGAGCATCTAACGCGCCGTGCGCGACCGACACACCTCACGATGGCAGGTAATATCCATCATGCGGCATCCCGCTAAGGATGAAACAGTTACGGTTATTGTATACCGCTCAAATTGTTTCTAGGCAGGTAAACAGCTATTTTTCGCCGAAATAGGCGCTTTATTGATCAAAAAGCCGTACCGGGCGCTAACCCGATACGGCCAAAATGCAATGCAATTACCGCGGTGCTTCAAACTTAGCGATGGAAGAAACCGCGGCGCTAAAACTTGGGCGCGCAGCACACGTTGATACCCAGGTTGCGCAGTACCGTCTCGTCCGTCGGCGAGATAATCACGCTACAGAAGGCATCGCAACCGCGCAGCTGCTCCAGGCCCGAAAGGACACGAGCGGCCGTCTCGCTCGTAGCCGAGGTGATCGACAGCGCCATAAGCG
>RPYR01000073.1 GCA_008671285.1 Collinsella aerofaciens
ATGTTCTGCTCGATCACGCGCGGGCCGGCAAATGCCGTCAGGGCATCGGGCTCGGCCAGGATAATGTCGCCCTCCATGGCAAAGCTCGCGGTTACGCCGCCGGTCGTGGGGTCGGTGAGCACCGTGATATACAGGCCGCCCGCCTCGCTGTGGCGCCTAACCGCCGCAGAAATCTTGGCCATCTGCATAAGCGATGTCACGCCCTCTTGCATGCGCGCACCACCCGAAACGGTAAAGCCGACAACTGGCAATCCCAGCTCGATCGCATGCTCAAATGTGCGGCAGATCTTCTCGCCCACCACGGAGCCCATCGAGCCCATCATAAAGTTGGCATCCATAAAGAAGAGCGCCGTATCGCAGCCGCAGATTTTACCCCTGCCGCACACAACGGCATCGCGCTCGCCCGAACGCTCGACCGCGCCCTTGAGCTTGTCTGCATAACCGGGAAACGAGAGGAAGTCCTCCGACGCCAGATTGGCATCCCATTCCTCAAACGTGCCCTCGTCAACCGTCATGCGCATACGGTCGCGCCCGCTCACGCGAAAATGCTTGCCGCAACGAGGGCAGACCTCAAGGTTGTCGTGCAGGCGCGCCTCATCGCTCACACGACGGCACTCCGGGCACTTGATAAACACGTGGCGCGCGGGAAACTCGGCGCACGACTCGGTCATCGGCCCCTCGAGGACGTTGACCGTCTTCGCTTTTCTATTCATCAGCATAGAGATGCCCCATCAGATCGGTGTGGTACATGCCCGACAAGAACTCATCGTTTGCCAGCACGTCGAGCTGCAGTTCGCTGTTTTCGCTCACGCCCTCAATCACGAGCTCGCCCAGGGCCGAGCGCATCTTGCGAATGGCGCCGTCACGCGTGGGCGCACACACGATGAGCTTGCCAAGCATGGAGTCGTAGTACGGCGGAACTTTTGCACCGGTAAACATGGCGGAATCCCAGCGCACGCGCGGACCACCCGGCACACGCAACGCGGTGACCGTTCCGCATGACGGCAGAAAGTCCGGCGTTTCGGCATTGATGCGGCACTCCATGGCGTGGTTGCGGACCGGCATGTCCTCCTGCTCAAAGGGCAGAGGCTGGCCGGCTGCCACGCGCAGCTGCCACTTGACCAAGTCGGTATCGGTCACAAACTCCGTAACCGGATGCTCCACCTGCAAGCGCGTGTTCATTTCCATAAAGTAGAAATTGCCGTCGTCCGAATACAGGAACTCGATGGTACCGGCTCCTTCGTAGCCGACGGCACGAGCCAGGTCACGCGCTGCCTTGTGCATGCGAGCACGAATGTCGTCGTGTCCGTCGAGGCACGGCGCGGGGCTCTCCTCGATTAGCTTTTGGTTGCGCCGCTGCACCGAGCACTCGCGCTCGCCGAGCGAAAACACATGGCCCTGCTTATCGGCCATAATCTGTACCTCAACGTGATGCGCCGGCGCGACGAACTTCTCCATGTAGCACTCGCCGTCGCCAAAAACGGCCTCGCCCTCGGCACGCGCCTCGATGAACGCCTTTGCCGCATCTTCCACGCGCTCGACCTTGCGAATGCCGCGACCGCCGCCACCTGCACGCGCCTTAATAAGCACGGGGCAGCCAATGCGCTCGGCCTCGGCCGTCGCCTCCTCGGGGCTTTTGAGCAAATCGCAGCCCGGTACGATGGGCACGCCCGCCGCGGCAGCCGTTCGACGTGCGGCGTCCTTGTCGCCCATGCTGTCGATCACCTTGGCCGAAGGACCGACAAACGTCAGGCCATACTTGTCGCAGTCGCGCACGAAGCTCGCCTTCTCGGAAAAGAAACCGTAGCCAGGATGGATCGCCTTTGCCCCCGACTTCACGGCACAGGTGAGCACGGCATCGTCGTTGAGGTAGCTCTCGGCAAGACGCGGGCCGCCGATGCAATACGCCTCGTCGGCAAGCTGCACGTGCAGCGCGTCCGCATCGGCCGTGGAGTAGACGGCGACGGTCTTGATGCCCATATCGCGGCACGCGCGGATAACACGGACCGCGACTTCTCCGCGGTTGGCGATGAGCACTTTGTCGAACATGAAGCCTTCCTTAACTTTCGTGCATGAGTGCAAAAGACATATCGGCGCGGCAGCAAACCTCACCGTTGACGCTCGCAGTACCCGTCGCAAAGCGGAACGGCCCGCGCGCACGCGTGATGGTGCACACCAGATCAACCGTGTCGCCCGGGCGCACCGGACGCTTAAAGCGCACCTTATCGAGGCTCGTATAGAACGGCGTCGCGCCGCGCGCCTCCTCATCGCCCATCAGCAGCACGCAACAGTTTTGGGCAAGCATCTCGCACTGAATCACGCCGGGGACCACCGGGTTTCCCGGAAAATGCCCCTGCAAAAAGTACTCGTCGCCCGTGATCGTGATCTTGCCGTGGGCCTCGTCGCCCACCAGCTCGGCCTCGTCGAGCAAAAGCATCGGTTCGCGATGCGGCAACAGCTTCTTGAGCTCTTCTTTGTTCATGGATATCACCTATCCGATCCTCATGAGGCAGCTGCCAAACTCCACGAGGTCGCCGTCGGCCACGCAGATCTCGAGCACCTCGCCGTCTGCCTCTGCCGTTACCTCGTTGAGAACCTTCATGGCCTCGATGATGCAGAGCGTCTCGCCGGCCTTGACCTTAGAGCCCACGTGCACAAACGGCTCGTCGCCCGGCGCCGGGGCAGCATAGAAAACGCCGACCATGGGAGCGGTCACCTCGGTGCCCTTGGGCTCCGGTGCGGCGGCAGGTGTCTGCGCGGCGGGCTCCGGTGCGGCAGGCGCGACTGTGGGAGCTGCAACTGGAGCGGCCATAGCGCTCGGCATGGGCATGGGCACGGCAACCGGCTGTGCGGCGCTCGCGCGCTCGAGTTCGACCGCGGTGCCATCGGGCTCCTCAACGCGTACGCGCGTGAGGCCGCGGTCCTCCATAACATCGGCTATCTCGGCAAGTCTTTTGGAATCCATGCTCTAGCTCCTCGTATATCTACGCAGCGCGATGGCGGCGTTGTGTCCGCCAAAGCCCAGGTTGGTCGAAAGCGCCCAGGTAAGGTCAGCGCGAACCGCGCGATTGGGCGTGTAGTCAAGATCGCAGGCGGGATCGGGCGTGTGGTAGTTAATGGTCGGCGGCACCACGCCCTGCTCGAGCGCCATGGCGCAGGCCATGACCTCGATGGCGCCCGTGGCACCGATCATGTGGCCGGTCATCGACTTAGTCGACGAGACGTGCGCGGCGCGCGCCGCGTCCTCGCCGAGCGCACGCTTAATGCCCGCCGTCTCGGACGAATCGTTGAGCTTGGTCGATGTGCCGTGGGCATTGATGTAGAGGCCCTCGGAAGGCCTGACGTCGCCCTCGGTCACCGCCAGCGATATCGCGCGGGCAATGCCGGCAGCCTCGGGATCAGGGCTCGTGATGTGATAGGCATCATCGGTGTTGCCGTAGCCCACGACCTCGGCATAAATGTGCGCACCGCGCGCCTGCGCATGTTCCATGCTCTCGAGCACGAGCACGCAGGCGCCCTCGCCCATCACAAAGCCATCGCGGTCTGCATCGAACGGGCGGCAAGCCGTCGCGGGATCAGGGTTGGTGGTCAATGCGCGGCAGGACGTAAAGCCCGCAACGGCATCGGGGATAATTGCGGCCTCGGCGCCGCCCGCGAGGATCGCGTCGGCATAGCCGTGCTTTATGGCGCGGAACGCCTCGCCCACCGCATGGGCCGAGGTTGCGCACGCGGTCACCACGGGCAGGGTCGGGCCCTTTGCCTTGTGGCGGATTGCGATATTGCCCGATGCCATGTTGGGGATCATCATCGCGATCATATAGGGCGATGCGCGGCGGGGCCCACGGTCGGCAATCGTATGGACGTTGTCGACGAGCGTCTGCATGCCGCCCACGCCTGAGCCCACGTAGACGCCCAGGCGCTCGCGATCGATGGCGCCTTCGACATCAAAGCCCGCATCGTGCATGGCTTCGTCCGAAGCCGCCATCGCAAACTGAACGCAGGGGTCGAGATGCTTGGCGTCACGCTTGCCAAAGTACTCGTTGCCGTCAAAGCCCTTGACCTCGGCTGCCACCTTGACGGCAAACGCATCGGTATCAAAGTGCGTAATCGGACCGATGCCGCACGTTCCGGCGCACATGGCCGCCCAGGTGGCAAGCGCGGTGTTGCCGAGCGGCGACACGGCACCAATACCGGTGATTGCAACTCTCTGTTCCATCATGGTCTCCTCATCCAAGCCGTTCTTCGGCCCTGGTTTCTACATCGCCATTCCGCCGTCGACGCGCACGACCTCACCCGTAATGTAGGCAGCCGCATCACTCGCCAGAAAGCGCACTACGCCGGCCACCTCCTCGGGGCGCGCCATGCGCTTAAGGGGAATCTGCTCCTCGGTTACCGTACGCACCTTCTCCGAGAGCTTTGCCGTCATATCCGTCTCGACAAACCCGGGGGCAACCGCGTTCACTCGTACGCCGCGGGGCGCAAGCTCGCGCGCCACCGCCTTGGTCAGGCCGATCACGCCCGCCTTGGAGGCAGCGTAGTTGGCTTGCCCGGCATTGCCCATCAGGCCCACGACCGAGCTCATGTTGACGACGCAGCCGCCGCGCTGGCGCATAAAGGTCTTGGTGAGCGCGCGCGTCGTGTTAAACGTTCCTTTAAGATTGACATCGAGCACGCGATCGAAGGCGTCATCGCCCATGCGCATGAGCAGGCCATCGCGGGTGATGCCAGCGTTGTTGACGAGCGCCCAAATGGAGCCAAAGTCGTTGAGGACCGCTTCCACGCACGCGTTGACGGCAGCGGGGTCGGCCACGTCGCATTGATATGAGCGCGCCGTGGCGCCAGCCGCCTCGCAGGCGTCGCACGTCTCGCGCGCCGCTTCGACGCTGCCGGCATAGACGACGGCGATATCGTAGCCATCCTCCGCCAGACCGATAGCGCAGGCGCGGCCGATACCCCGCGAGCCGCCCGTGACCAGTGCCACGCGACGTGAGTCGTTGCGCTCGAGCGCGCCGTTGTTCAAGTTGCCCATGTCATTCCTTTCGGGTTACAGCCCTGTGGACTATGCGAGCTCGTCGGCAATAGCTGCGCCCTGCTCGGCCGTCTCGCACGAGTACACACGAACGTCGCTCAGCGTACGCTTGACCAGGCCGGACAGCGTTTTGCCGGGGCCGACCTCAATAAATGTGTCGATGCCTTGATCCTGCAGAGCATGCAGCGTATTGACCCAGCGTACGGCATGCCTCACCTGGTTGGCCAAGACATCCGATGCCGCTCGCGGGTCCGCCGGATAGGGCGCCGCCGTCATGTTTGCCATGACCGGAATCAGCAGCGGAGACGGCGCGTGGCCGGCTTGGATATACTTCGCCAGCCCCTCAGTCGCCTCGGCCATATAGGGGCTATGAAATGCACCCGACACCGCGACCTTCATGGCGCGGCCGCCAGCCTCTTTTACTAGGACGTCGAGGGTCTGCAGCGCATCGGGCGCTCCGGCCACAACCGTCTGCTGGGGACTGTTGTAGTTGACCGGCCAGCAGTCCTCGCCGGCCTGCGCAGCCAGGTTCTCGACTTGCGCAGCATCAAGTTTGATGACGGCGCGCATGCCGCCGGGGTGACGCTCGGCCGCCGTGGCCATCAATGCCGCGCGCTCACACACGAGCTCAAAACCCGCTCGCGTATCGAATGCCCCCGCAAAGGTGAGTGCAGCGACCTCGCCCAGCGAGAATCCCGCACAGGCGGCAGGCACCACGCCGCGCTCGCGCAGGGCGGCAGCCGCTGCCAGGTCGTGAACGAACACACACGGCTGCGTATTCTCGGTCTGCGACAGCTCCTCCTTGGAGGCACTCCGGCATTGCTCGCTGGTCCCCGGGCGCACCTCGTCGGCAATGGCGAACACCTCGGCAGCCGCCGGCGATGTCTCGATCAAGTCGACGCCCATCGCGAGGTGCTGGGCACCCTGACCGGCAAACAAAAACGCTACGCCACCCATGCGCACGCACCCTTCAGGACGTGCTCGGCGCCATCGACCAGGTCGTCAACGATTTCGCGTGCGCTCTGGCGCTCGTTGACCATGCCGGCAATCTGTCCACACAAAAACGAACCCTCTTCGTAGTTGCCGTCCTTGGCGGCCTTACGCAGCGCACCGGTTCCCATAGCACCGAGCTCCTCGGCACTCGCACCGGAACCCTCGCTCTTGGCATAGGCGTTGGTGAAGGGGCTCTTGAGGGCGCGCACCGGATGTCCCGTCGAGCGACCGGTCGCACGCGTCGAAGTGTCGTTGGCCTTCAGGACCATCTCCTTGTACTGCTCCGAGACGGTACACTCATCGGCAACGAGAAAACGCGTGCCCACTTGGACGCCAGCGGCGCCAAGCATAAAGGCGGCCGCCACCCCGCGGCCATCCGCGATACCGCCGGCGGCCACGACGGGAATGTCAACCGCATCGACGACCTGCGGCACCAGTGCCATCGTCGAGGTCTCGCCAATATGGCCGCCCGATTCGGTACCCTCGGCAACAACCGCCGTGGCTCCACGACGTGCCACGAGGCGCGCCAGCGCCACCGAGGCAACGACCGGGATGACCTTGATGCCCGCCTCGTTCCACGCCTTCATGTACTTGGCGGGATTGCCGGCGCCCGTCACGACGACCGGCACTCGCTCGTCAATCACGACCTGTGCAACCTCGTCGGCAAACGGGCTCATGAGCATGACGTTCACGCCAAAGGGCTTATCCGTCTTGGCGCGCAGCTCATGAATCTGGTCGCGAAGCCAGTTGGCGTCGGCGTTCATGGCCGCGATGATGCCTAAGCCACCCGCCTCGGACACTGCGGACGCCAGCGAGGCATCGGCAATCCAGGCCATACCGCCCTGGAACACGGGCTTTTCGATGCCGAGCAGATCGCAGAGAGGAGTCTTGAGCATCTCTACTTCTCCAATGCCGCCTCGACCGTATCGGCGAACTCGCCGACCGTCTTGGGGTTCTCCTCGGTATCGAGCTGGATGCCAAACTCGTCCTCGACGGCAACGAGGATCTCGACGGTGCCCAGGCTGTCGAGACCAATCTCCTCGAGCGTGGACTCGGGCTTCATCTCGACATCGTCAAGACCGGCGGTCTCGCGGATAACGTCGCAAACGCGCTCGAAGGTCTTCTGATCTGCCATGGTAGTTCTCCTTTGGTTGTGCCCTAGGGCGTTTTTATTTCCTATGTGCGACTACTTCCAACGAAGCAGATAGCCACCTATATCCAGACCGGCGCCAAATCCAACCAAGGCGATGGTGTCGCCTGTGTGAAGTGCACCGGCGTTTGCCAGCCGGTCGAGGGCAAGCGGAATGCATGCGCTCGAAATGTTGCCGGTCTCGCGCAACGTGCGAACCACGCGCTCGTCCGGCACGCCCAGGCGCTTGACCGCCTGGCTCAGGATTCGTTCGTTAGCCTGATGGAATACAAAATGATCGATGTCTTCGACCAAAATGCCCGCATCGATCGCAAGCTTATGGACCGTGTCGCAGATGGCGTTGACGCCGAACTTGAACACGCGGCGGCCATTCATGGACAGCACGCTCGCGCTATCTGCGGAAGCCTTAAACGGCGAGGTACCGACCAGACCGGGAACGCGCAACGTCTCGACGTCGGGCGCCGTCGAAAGCTCAACGGCACGGGGGTTGTCTCCCCCAGCTTCAATCACTGCGGCGCCTGCCCCATCGCCAAAAAGCACGCAGGTGGCACGGTCGGTCCAGTCGAGCGCGCGCGTCATCTGCTCGGCAGCAACAACAAGCACGCGCTCGGCACGGCCGCGGGCGATATAGCCCTCGGCGACATCGAGCGCAAATACGAAGCCGGCACAAGCCGCCGAGACATCGAAGGCAGGGCACGTCGCGCCTAGTCGCTCAGCAACGGCACACGCCTCAGCGGGAACAAGGTGGTCACCCGTCGTCGTCGAGCAGACGATCAGATCCAGCTGGCTCGCGTCGATTCCGGACACCTGG
>RPYR01000248.1 GCA_008671285.1 Collinsella aerofaciens
ATCGCCAGTCGAGGGCATAAAGCCTCCGGTGGTAATGCTAGGGGGTGTGCCGGTGGGCGTGTTGATGAGCGACGCCTCCAGGCTGCCCGTCGACCCGTCCGCGCTGTCGGCGCGCAGGGGCGACTCGGCCGTGATGGTGAGTTTGGGCTTGGCAGCGGCCACCTGATCGACGTCCAGGCCCTCGGCCTTGACCGTCACGGAGCGCGCGCCCTCAAAGGCGGCGTAGCCCTTGGGTGCCTTGAGCTCGCGGATCTCCAGCTTGCCCGAGTCCACGCCCGAGACGGTCACGCGGCCGTCCTCGCCCGTGGTGACGGTGGCCTTGCCCTCTGCATCCCACGTGCCGTCGGCCGCCAGCGTGCGACCGCGGTCGTCGGCGATGCTCAGGACCGCCCCGGCTAGCGGCTTGTCGCCGTCGCTGCCGCGCTTGGTGAGCGCGAGATCCCAGGTGTAGGCGCACGCGTCATCGCTCGGCGTGCGGGTGAAGCCGGCGTCGCCGGACTGGTCGGCAAAGGGAGAGCGCGGGTAGCGCAGGTAGACCTCATTGGGGTTGCCCTTCGCGATGCCGTGGTTGCATGCGCTGTTGAGCGGCGCGTTGTACACGGCGACCACGCGGGCGCCCGCGGTGAAGGCGTCGGCCCCGCCGAGCGCGGCGATCAGGTCGCCGGTGCGCACGGTGAAGGTCTTACCGTCGGCCGAGACCCTGCACTGGGCCGTGATATCGGTCCAGCCCTTCGCGGGCTCGGTGCCGGCGCGCCCGTCCTTGCCGGCCGAGACGGCACCGAAGCCGCCGTCCGCGCCCGCCGCCACGTACACGCGCATGCTCGCGGCGACCCTGGAGGGGTCGAGCCCCGCGCTCATGGTGTCGACGAACTGCACCGCGTAGGCGTCGTAGGCGGTAAGACCCGCCGGGACCGTGGCCGAGAGGCGCCAGTACAGGTCGTCGGCGACCGTGGCGTCGGCGGCCTTCTGCCAGGCGGCGGTGCCGTCCTCCAGCACGTGCTTGGCGACCTTGGGGGTCGCCGCCTTGGGCTTGACGGTGACGGCGCTGCCGCCGACCAGGGCCATGATCGGCGCGGTGCCGGCCTCGCCCTGGGCGATGGCGTCGTCGTCGGCGACGATGAGCCAGTAGCCACAGGGCAGCTTGGCCTCCGTACCCGCGTTAAGGGCCGCGAGCTCGGCGCCAGAGTTCTGGAGGCAACGAGCGAGCTGTGCGCGCAGCGCGCTCGTAAGGGGGGAATCGGGGTTGAGCCACTCGGCAGCTTCCTGCGCGGTGGTCGGGGATTTGGGCATGCCGGCGCTGTGCAGCACGGGCAGGACGGCGTCGCGCGCGGCGTCGCTTGCCCAAGCGAGGTCGGTGGCGATCTTGGCGTCGCTGTCGCCGTCGACGACGTTGGCGCTAAAGATCTGGTAGGCGTCGTAGCTGCTCGCCACGGTGCCGCTCACCGTGATGGAACCGGTCGAGGTCGGCGCGGCCTGCGCGGAAGCGGGGAACACAACCGCGCAGGTGCCGATCAGGAGGGCAAACAGCGCAAACAAGATCGGGAAGGAGCAAACTTTCTTATTCACGACGCTCGCCTCCCTTCGCATTCGCCTTGCGGCGAATGTGCATCCAGGCCGCAGCAGCGCAAAGCACCGCCGCGCCGGCAAGGTATGTCAGAGTGACGCCCGACATACCAGAAAGGGGCAAAGAGGTGGAGTAGGTGTTGGTGAAGGTGGAGGCGGGAATGGCGGTTGGGCCCGCGCCGGCGGAGGTTTGAACCGCGACGCCCTGCCCGTTCTTGCCAAGGGTGTTGCCCATGTCGTCCTTCATCTGCGTAACGGTGGTAGAGGTGGTAAGACCGGTGTACTTGCCAGTGGTCTCATTCATGACGGCCTTCACCGTGACGGCAACCTGGTACTCGGCCTTGGAGTAGCGGAGCTTATCGATGGCACCGGTGGTAGGCGCGACCTCCTTCACCGTGTAGGTGTAGGTCTTGGCGTAATCTTTATTGGTGCCTGCTTCAGTGGACAGGTGCGACTTGTTGAACGTCATGGCGCCAAAGGTCGCCGTGATGTTGTTGAGCTTGGCGGCATCGGTCTCCCCTGCCTTTGGGGCAACAGAAATCTTGGGCGCTTCGGGCATGGGGACTTTGGCTGCATAGTCACCCGTAGCCACAATGCTGAACTCGAACGGCACATAGCTGCCTTCGTCGTCCTTCGGCCAGTCCGTATTGCGAACGGATTTGGTCACCGGGATCTTCACGGACGTAGCGCTGCACTTGTCGGAGATGTACGTAGTGCCACTAACGATGCTCGGCTGCTCGTTCTCTTTCCACGTAATGGAGCCGTTTGTGCTGTCCACCGTGAACTTGTAGGTGTTCTTGTTCAGTTCGTAGCCAAACGGAGCCTGGGTCTCCGTGAGCGTGTACGTGCCCGGCAGCAGACCGGCCAATGTGAACTTGCCATTCGTGTCGTCGGTATCGGCCCAAGTGGTTTCGCTCGAAGCCGACTGATCGCTCACGGTCCAAGACTGCGCCTCGGTCGTACCTTCGGCACCCAGTTTCGCAAGCTTCCACTCGGAACCAGCCAAAGGAGTGTATCCCTTGTCTCCTTCCTCAACCTTGGTCCAAGACACCGTACCGGTGATCTTGGTGTTGGAGATGGCGCCCGTGGTGTTGGAATCATCGAATGAAACGAGCTCATTTCCGTTCACCGTGTCCACATGACCCTGAACATAGTTCACCTGCTCGCCGGTGTTGTTCATGGTTGCGTAGTAGATGGTGTCCGACTTCTGATAACCAGCCGGCGCCTTGACCTCGCGAATGTAGTACGTGAAGTAGTCTTTATCGTTGGGATCGCCAATTTTGGCCTTCTGATTCAAATAGTTGAACTGAAGCTCGCCATCATCCGAAGAGTAATCATTGGCACCGCCATCCGTTACCGTAACGATGGGATTCGTTTCATTCTTGGCATCATCGACAGTGCCGTATATCGTCCACGAGGAACCAGAAAGCGGCGTCATGCCGTCCGCAGCGTCGACCTTGCTCCACGCAACGGCGGAGCCGTCGGGCGTATACGACCCAGACCACGGGAAGTTGTGACGCTCCTGATCCATATCGATGACGGAAGCCGAGTTACCCTCACCAAATGCTGCGGCAACCTTCGGGCTGTTCATTGAGAAATCGACGCCCACATAAACGCGGCCGTTGGTAGTCACATGGTCGTCGAAACTTCCGTTGGGAACGAGAATCGATCCGATCATAGCCGCCGCAGGATCGTCGTCAGTCCACTTGGCACCGGTGGCTGTGCCGCCGTATCCCCAGTCCGCGCGGTTTTCTCCCGCGATGCCGCCTCGAATGGTAAGGCTGGTGGTATCGACGAAGTTCCACATGATGGACTGGGAGGCCAGCGAGTATTTCGCGTCAAGGTCTTTCTTGGCGTACTGACTCTCGTAACCGCGAGATATTTCTGTATCTCCCCACCAGAAGCGCCAGCCGTTGTGGAACTCGACAGGATTAGTACCTGTAACGTTCACGACAATGGATGCGCCTTCGGGGATATTGGTGAACTTAAAGTCGACGCCGCGGTAGTAGACGCCATCCTTCAAGTTGGAGAGCTCGGAACCGGCGATGGTGAAGACCTGTTGCATAGAAGTTCCATCGCCGGTAAAGGTGATGAGTCGCTCGGTGTTGCGAATCTTATTGCTCGGGATTCCGGTATCGAGCGCACCGGAAACAGACTTGCCGCTACCATCGTCGCTACCATCGAATTTGAGTGTATAGCTTGTTCCGTCGTTATTGTACTTGTTGATGACGTAGTTGCTATTAGGCTCTGCAAAGCCGTTGACATCCACCTCGCCGGTATCTTCAAACGAGTCGAGCTGTTTCGATAGCTTCGAGAGGTATCCATTTGTACCGTTATAGCTCGAATAATCGCTACCGTTGACATTAGTCAAATCAACAGCTTTATTGAACAGGGTGCTTTCCAGAGCAGACAAGCCCTCGTACCAATTACCCTGCATTGTCACCACAGACTGGCGTTTATAGTCGCTATCGCGCCAGTATGTGATGGGGCCTGCGATTTGCGCGGTGTAGGCAAAGCCGGAAGGAGTCGCGCCCTCAGAAGGTCTCTGCTGTCCGACCCAAGCGCCTTTGTTCCAAGCGCCAACGGTAGTCGCCCCCGGCAAGTTGCCGTTGTAACCAACGCTCATTTTGGTGATCGCACTGTCGATTCCGGCGACCGCAAGCACGGTGCTGCCGTAGACAGGACGGAACTGGGAACCAAAACCAACGGTGCCAAAGCGGAAACCAGCGCCGCCACTATTATTATAGGGCCAGCTCTCTTTGAGTGGATTCATGGCAAGCTTGCCACGGACCACGGTAAGGCCCTCCGCCTCAGCGGCATATGAGCCGGTGGGGGCGTTGTCCGCATCAAGATCGATAGTGCCGTCGCTCGGCTTATCGCTCGGCTTACCACCGATGTACATGTCGCGGCCGACGTAGGTGGCCACGCCGGAATCAGGGGTTGAGACATTGATATTCGTACCGATACCGATAGACGTGGGAACGTAAATTCCCGGCTTCACGGTGGCCGTCGCTCTCGCTGAAGCCGCATTCGCACTCTGAGCCTGCTCAGCACTATTTGAAGAGCCAGTCTCGTCGCCCTCGGTCTCGTCACTATTCTGGTTTTCGGTATCCCCGTTGTTGGTGTTGTCTACATCAGTAGACTCACTTGAGGAACCCCCCCCATCACAGTTTCCTCAGCAGAAACCGTCTGGACATCGTTGGCAATGGCCTGCGAGATCGGGGGCATGA
>RPYR01000246.1 GCA_008671285.1 Collinsella aerofaciens
CGAACCCCTTTCGGCGTACCATTCGTACTATTTGAGCGTGTGTCGGATAGACAACGCAAAGGGATGCATAAACATGCACTCAACAGTGTAGCAAGTTGTACCCAAATACGCTGCTGACAGGTTTTATAACCCCCGCTAGTTAAGGCGCTCCACAAAGAAATCTGCCATGGAGAGGAACAGCTCGCGTGCATGCGGGTCGAGCGAAACGTCCTCGATGGCGGCCTTAGCTTTGGCGGTCAGGTCCAGTGCGTAGGCGTGGGCGTAATCGATAGAGCCAGTCTCCTGGAAGATTTCCACGGCGCGCGCGAGCTGCGCGGGGTCCTCGGTGCCCGAGGAGAGGATCGCTTCAATCTCGTCGTGATAGCGCTCATCGGAGAGGGCGTGTACGGCGACAAGCGTGCGCTTGCCCTCGGTGATGTCGGTGCGGAAGTCCTTGTTGGCGGCCTCCTTGGTACCGATCAAGTTGAGCAGATCATCTTGAATCTGGAAGGCAAGGCCCGTGTGCAGGCCAAAGGCGCGCAGCGCCTCAATTTGCTCCTCGCTGCCTCCGCCAATGATGGCTCCGGTGGCAAGCGGCGTGGCTCCGCTGTAATACGCGGTCTTGTGCGTTGCCATGTCCAGGTAATCGTCGACCGAGATGTCAAAACGCCCGTCACGGACCCAGCCCAAGTCGAGCGCCTGACCCTCGATGGTGCGGACGATCATCTCGGTGAGCTCGTGGAGTACGCGCAGCTTTACGTCTGCCTCAAGCGTGGGATCGTCGAGAACCGTCTTGGTGACCATGGTAAGTGCCAGGTCGCCGCAGTTGATAGCAAGCCCCGTGCCCTCGGTGAGGTGCATGCAGGGCTTGCCGCGGCGCAGCTGGCCGTTGTCGGCGATGTCGTCATGGATGAGCGCACCCGACTGAAAGTGCTCGATAGCCGCCGCCGCGCTGCGGGCGCTCTCAAAGCTGCCGCCCACTGCGGTTGCGGCGAGCATGCAGATAAGCGGGCGGTGGCGCTTGCCGGCGTTGGCGGTAAATGCCGAAAGCGGGGTATACAGGTAGCGCTCGATATCGGCAGAGGTCGCCTGTCCGTCAAAGAATGTGGCCAGATAGTCGTTGATCTGGTCAAAGTGCTGGGCTAAAAAGCTGGTAAACGGACTGGACACGGGTTCTCGCATTCTTTCTTAGGTTGCATCATTGCGGTGTGCAGATACCATATTGCCACATTGGAGTTGCCGGCGCGTCTGTTTTGGCGATTTGGGGAAACGGGACGCGTGCGCGTGCCGGCTGCTTATATAAGCCTAAAGTGCTCGAGCGCCTTGACGACGCCATCTTTGTCGACCGAGTCGGTGATGTAGTCGGCGCGCTTTTTGAGATAGTCCGGCGCATTGCCCATGGCGATACCGACATCGACGGCGTTTATCAGCGAGACGTCATTGCTCGCGTCGCCAATGCCGTACACGGTTCCGTGGTGGGGATCGAGGGCGTCGAGTACAGACTGGATGCCCCCGCGCTTCGTGCATTCGCGGGGCGAGATTTCGGTTACCTCGAGTTCGAGCTCGTTAAAGCACAGCAGCGGCTCAAGTGCCTTATCTTGAGCGATGTGGTTGGCGAGCGATGTAGACATCAAGATCTTGTAGTCACTGTAATGGTGCAGCTGCGTGACTGCGTCGCCCAGGGTGCGCGCGTATCCGGGAGCATCGGGCGCATCGGCACTCATGCGCACGACGCCGTTGAGGCCCTCAAAGCGGATGACCTCGCCCGATTGCTCAAGGTAGGGGGCAAGACGCTGCAGCATGCTGGGCGTCATCGACAGATCGCGAATTGCGTGTCCGTTGATCTCGGCGTAACCGCCTGCAAGACAGACGATGCCGGTCCAGGGCAGCTCAAGAAGTTTGGGGTGGATGCAGCTCAGGGTGCGTCCCGTGCAGATAAAGGCCATGTTGCCGTTGGCGACAAACTCGCGGATTGCCTGCGAAACCGCCTCGTTGGGATAAGGGGACAGATCGCGCTCGTCTTCGGGAAGCTCCTGGGCAAGTCTGGGATCTTGCCAGGCGAGTGTGCCGTCGATATCGAAGAAGCAGATATCGCCGTGCTTGTGGGTTGGGCCGGCGGCAGGGGAGGCCGAGGTGGTGGGCACAAATTCCGGCTCGAGGCCCATGATCTGGTCAAAATGCTCTTTAACGCGGGGAACGGAGATGCCGATGATCACCTGGGCGGTCTTGCCCGTAATGATGAGGCCCTTGGCGCCCACCGCGACAAACGACGCGTTATCTGCAACGATGGAAGGGTCTGCGACCTCGACGCGCAGGCGCGTGGCACAGTTGGTTGCGCCCACAATATTGCCAACACCACCTAAAAGCTGAATTACCCGCTCAGCGAGGATGTGATCTTGATCGGATCGACTATTGGCCTCGTCATTGGGAGATTGCTCTTTGGCAAAGCCGCTTTCCGTTAAACGATCGATTGCCGCGCGATTGGCGACATGATCCTCGCGGCCCGGCGTCTTAAGGTCATAGATCAAGATAAGTGCTCGAAAACTAACAAAAAAGATGAGGCTAAAGGCAAGGCCGATACCGAGCGCCAAAAGATAGGCACCGGCATGCGTGCGCATGAGCGGAATAAAGTTGAAGGCTGCCATCTCCATGAGGCCGCCCGAGAAGATGCCGACGATGCCAAAGAGATTCATGGTTGTGGCAAGGCAAGACGATAAGACGGCGTAGAGAAAAAAGAGCCCGGGGTGGGTGAACATAAAGAGAAACTCGAGTGGCTCGGTAACGCCGCAAACCACCGAGGCGATGATGGCGGGAACAAGGATGACCCTGAGGCCGGCGCGTCGTTCTGGTTTTGCGGTGGAGTAGAACGCGGCTGCGATGGCGGGAAGGCCAAAGAGCTTGACCCAGCCGGTGGCGGTAAAACCGGCCCACGGCGCAAGTTCATTAAGGGGGCGCGTGCTATGGGAGAGGATGGGGAGCAAGCTGCTCCACGTGGCGTAGATGCCGTCGTTAATGACCAGGTTGTCGTAGTAGATCGGCATGTAGAGCAGGTGGTGCAGCCCCATGGGCTCGAGCGCTCGCTCCAAAAACACAAAGATGCCCACGCCAAAGGGGCCGACGCTCGTAAGTGCATGGCGCAGCGTTTCGGTCATTGCGTATACGGAGGGCACGATGGCGGCCGAGATAGCGGCAAGGGCAAACACGGCAAAAAAGCTGATGAGGTAGACCAGCGAGGAGCCCGAGAAGGTGCCGAGCCAATCGGGAACCTTGGCATCGTAGAAGCGGTCATGGATGGCGACGACGGTTGCCGATACCACCAGCGGGCCGATAATGCCGGTGTCGAGCGTCTTGATGCCGTCGATGACGGTGATACCGTTGGCGGGGGTCAAAGATGACGGGTACTTAAGCCCAAGGTTGTCTCCGCTCAGCTTAATGATCTCGCTCAAAAAGAAGCAATAGGCAAAATAGGCCACGAGTGCCTCGAGGCAGCAGCGTGCCGGTTGCTTTTGGGCAAGACCGATAGGCAGCGCTACGGCAAAAAGGAGCGGGAGGCGCTTAAAGACCGTCCATGAGCCGCGCTGGATGATGGCCCAAAAAACGTACCAAGGGGTTCCGTATACGGCTAGATCGCCGACGATGTCCGCAGTCGTTGCGAGAGCGGAGACGCCGACCATGAGGCCCGATATAGAAAACAGCATGGCGGGAGCGAACATTGCCCCGCCAAAGCGTTGGATTTTTTGCAGCATGTTCTGCCTTCCGAATATCGAGGCGCGTTACGCGTGGGGAAACGTTTAAACAATGGATTCATTGTAGAGGACCAGACGATTGTTGTACCGGCAGTTTTGAGCGAAACCGATTTGGGCACGACAGAAACCGTCAACGGTTAAATCCTGTCGCTTTACCGATATTCGGTTTAAACAACTTTAAGAAATGCTATCGTGCCTAGCCGGAAATAAATAATGTAGAGGTGAAACAATGCCAAAAGCGATATACGAAGGAATCTACCGAGAAATACGTTCGCGCATCATTAATGGGACTTATGCGTTTCAGGAGATGCTGCCGACCGAAGCCGAGCTGACCGCGGAGTTTGGCTGCACGCGCAATACCGTTCGACGCGCCTTGAGCATGCTGGCCGATCAGATGTTTGTGCAGCCCATACACGGCAAGGGCGTGCGCGTTATTTGGCTTAAGGGCGAAACCGACATGTTGGGCGCACTCGAAGAGGTTGAGTCGTTTGGCGAGTTTGCAAAGCGCAACAATGCCGTTGCATCGACGGACGTTAAGTCTTTTGAACATCTGGTCTGCACCGAGCAGCTCTCTCGTCACCTGGGCTTTAAGGTGGGCGAGAAGTTGATTCGCGTGGTGCGCGTTCGTAGCCTTAACGGTAACGCTCGCCAGGTGGACCACGGCTATTTTCTGGAGTCGATCGCCAAAGGCCTGACGCCCGAGATCGCGGCAGATTCTATTTACGGCTATCTGGAGCACAAGCGCGGTGTCAAAGTGATGGCGAGCCGTCGTACGGTGAGTGTCGAGCTCGCCAACGATGAGGACTGCAGCTATCTTGACCTCGGCAAATACAACTGCGTTGCCGTCATGGAGAGTCAGTCGTACACCTCGGATGGCATCTTGTTTGAGGTGACGCACACTCGCACACACCCCGAGATCTTCCATTACCGCGTCAATTCCAAGCGATAGCCGGCTAGCTCGCAGTCTGACGAGACTCATGGCCTCAAAGAGAAAACGCCCGGTCAAACCGACGGTACATCGGCTTGACCGGGCGTTTTCTCTGCATTCGATAACAAATAATTGTTTATACAAAACTTGTCAAGTATTAAGTTGAAATTACCGTTCACCGAAGTTTTTCTACCGCTCTAGTAATACTTGTTCAAACAAGTAGCCAAATAGCGTATCGTACAAATCAGCAAAAGGGGCAAAGTCCCCGAGCCAATCTCCGAAGGCGGCGGCAAAGGGTGCCGCCACGGTGTGAAAGGGTGGATTGTAATGAAGAACGAAATGAGCAGAAGGCAGTTCCTGGGCTTTGCTGGTTCCGCGGCTGCGGTTCTTGGCCTGGGTCTCGTGGGCTGCGGTGGTTCTGCCGGCTCCGGCTCCTCTGCTTCTGGTGACGCTGCCGAGGTCTACTTCCTCCAATTCAAGCCCGAGGTCGACAAGGAGTGGAAGGAGATCGCCAAGGCGTACAAGAAGGAGAAGGGCGTCGAGGTCAAGATCGTGACCGCCGCCTCCAACACCTACGAGGAGAAGCTCAAGTCCGAGATGTCCAAGAGCTCCGCTCCGACCCTGTTCCAGGTCAACGGCCCCACCGGTCTTAAGAACTGGAAGGATTACTGCGCCGACCTGTCCGATACCAAGCTCCGCGGTGAGCTCATTGACGACTCCCTGGCTCTGCAGTCCGA
>RPYR01000170.1 GCA_008671285.1 Collinsella aerofaciens
CAAAAGCATGCCACCTATTCTAGTGAGATTTTTGACAACCGGCGGTTGCGGGTGCATATGAGCTGCGGAAATGTGTCCAAACAAAGCAATGACCCGTAGCTTGGTTGTCCCCGTTGCGGCGTTAACGGTAGTATGGTCGTATTGTTAATTCCGCACCGCCAACGGAGGGAGTTCCGCGCCGTGAACCGCGATTTCGCCTCATCGCTCATCCAGCTCAACAACACGTTCTATCGCGAGCACTCCGCCTCCTTCTCCGATACGCGCCAGGCCCCGTGGCCCGGCTGGGTGCGCACCATGGACATCGCGCTCGGGCAGCTCGACGTCGCCACGATCGAGCATCCCGTCCGCGTCTTTGATCTTGCCTGCGGCAATATGCGATTCGAGAATTTTGCCGCCGGCGGCGCACTTGCCGCCAAGGGCGTCGACGGCGCAAACCCCTCGGCAGATGCCAGCTGCCCGTTTGAGTTCTATGGTGTTGACTCGTGTCAGGATTTGGCTATCGATGCGCACGGTCACGCCCTGCGCATTCCCAACCTGCACTTCCAGGAACTCGACGTGCTCGATGCCCTTATGAAGCTCAACCCCGCCGAGACACCCGACGTGCTTTTCGACGCCCCGCTCGCCGACATCTCAGTCTGCTTTGGCTTTATGCACCACGTGCCATCGTGCGAGTACCGCGTACGCGTGCTCGACGCCCTGGTGCGCCAGACGCGCCCAGGCGGCATCATCGCCATCAGCTTTTGGGAGTTTATGAACGACGAGCGCATGGCGCGCAAGGCCGTTCGCGCCGAGGCCCGCGCCGAGCTCACCCTGCCGTTTGAGGGTTACGATTCCGCGCAGTTTGAAGCCGGCGACCACCTCATTGGCTGGCAAAACGACCGCCACGCCTACCGCTATTGTCATCACTTTGACGATCAGCAGATCACCGACCTGGTGCGCGGCGTCCGTACGTTCTACAAGAGCGGCGAGGTCCCCGTGCGCGAGCTTGAGCGCTTCCATGCCGACGGTCGCAGCGGCGAGCTCAATCGCTATGTGATTCTCAAGCGCCTGTAGGCACCGACGACTCGCCGTCGAGCCGCACAGCGTCTTTCGGGCAAACTATGCCTACCCTTTTTTCAACCCATTGACGGAACGCGCAGCTATGCGTTCCATACTTATGACCAAGGAGCCTCATGGGAGCCGTCCACGTTCGCACGCCTAAGAACTTTGTGCTCGAGGAGCGCCTGGAGCGCTACGCCGATGCGATTGAGACGAACCCCGAGGCCTATGTCGGAGATTGGCGCAAGGCCTGTGCGCCCGCAGGCAGCAAGCCCTTCGAACACCTTCATCTGGATCTGGGCTGTGGCAAGGGAACCTATCTGGTCGAGCGCGCCCACCGCGAGCCCGACACCCTCTTTATCGGCATGGACCAGGAGCCCATCTGCATCGCCTATGCCGCGCAGAAAATCTGCGAACAGGGGCTATCCAACGCACTCGTCCTGCCCCGAGGCGCCGCATCGCTGCCACAGCTGTTTGCCGCAGGCGAGCTCGATGCCATCACCATTAACTTTCCCACGCCGCAGCCCAAGGCCAAGTACGCTAAAAAACGACTCGTCCATGTCGACCATCTGATGCTCTACCGCCCGCTCTTTTCAGCCGGCGCTACCGTCACGCTGCGCACCGATAGCAAGCCGTTGCGCGATTACGCCCTGGGACAGTTTGCCGCGGCCGGCTACGATACGCTTTGGGTAAGCGACGACGTCCGCCGCGACCATCCCGAGCATCCCGAGACCGAGTACGAGCGCCGCACGCGCGAGATGGGTGCCGCCGTCTATGGCATTTGCGCCACACCTGGAGCGCAGCCCAGCGATGAACAGCTCGCGGCGGGCCGCGCGCAGGAGCAAAGCCTTGCCTGCTACCTGCCCGATAACCTCGATGAGCTCACCTACGTGCCTCTCGGCATGGAAGAGGCCGTCGAGAACTTCAGAAACCGTGCCCGCAAGGGC
The DNA here is from genome assembly GCA_008671285.1 of Collinsella aerofaciens. The sequence goes on from RPYR01000170.1 coordinate 1,986, forward strand.
AAGAAGCGCCTGCCGCAAGAGTCCTAGGGGCTTCTGATGGTCGCGGCGTCAGCAAATAAGCGCGAATAGGCGCCAGCAAACAACCCTCAAACCTAAGTGAGTAGACTTTTTTGCAATAGCCAAGCACAACCCGCATAACGAAAACTAAAACCGCAGATAGAACCCTTGTGCAAAATCCATGTGCTCGCGACATCGCAAAAAGTCTACTCACTTAGCTGGCAACTGCACCAAACGGCCGGGCAGAACGCCCATTTCCTGCATTTTCTTGCCTGCAAACGCATCGATGCGCCGCTACGCCATAATAGTTGGCGGACAATCGCGAGAGAAAGCAACCACATGGCACAGACCACGACAGATACTTCCGCCAGCACCGTTTCCGGTGCCGGCGCCGCCAGCTCGTTCTCGGGCGGCACGGGAACCGAAGCCGAATTCGGCTCACTCGGTGCACTCTCCCCCACCTGGTGGGAGCCCGAGGACGGCAGCGAGCCCGAACCATGGCTCACGCCCGATCAGGCCTTCGAACGCTTCTTTGAATGGACGAGCAGCCGCGGCATTGAGCTGTGGGATCACCAAGAAGAAGCCCTCATGGACCTGGCTGCCGGCGATCACGTCATCTTAGGCACACCGACCGGATCGGGCAAGTCGCTTGTCGCGCTGGGCATGCTCTTTATGGGCATGGCACAGGGCAAGCGCTGCTACTACACGGCTCCCATCAAGGCTCTGGTCAGCGAGAAGTTTTTCGACCTGGTGCAGGTGCTCGGCCGCGATAACGTCGGTATGATCACCGGCGACACGCATATCAACACCAAGGCGCCCGTCATCTGCTGCACGGCAGAGATCCTTGCCAACGACGCACTGCGCGAGGGCGAAGATGCCGACGTGGGCTGCGTGGCCATGGACGAGTTCCACTACTTTGCCGACCCCGACCGCGGTTGGGCCTGGCAGGTGCCGCTGCTCACCCTGCCCCACACGCAATTCATGCTCATGAGCGCTACGCTCGGCGATGTCACTGCCATCGCCGCCTCACTCGAGGAGCACACCGGCGCTGCTTGCGACTTGGTTGTCGACGCCCCGCGTCCTGTTCCGCTGAGCTACGACTATGTGACGACCTCCCTCGAGGGCACGGTCGAGCTCGCCATGCGCCGCGGCGAGGCCCCGCTCTATATCGTGCACTTTAGCCAGGATGCCGCCCTTGCGACGGCGCAGTCGCTCGCCAATTTTGGCATCGCCAGCAAGGAGCAGCGTGAGGCCATCAAGGAGGCGGCAAAGGGGACGAGCTTCTCGACGGCCTTTGGCAAGATTCTCAAGCGCCTGCTTGGATGCGGCGTCGGCGTGCACCATGCTGGCATGTTGCCGCGCTATCGCCTGCTGGTCGAGCGCTTGGCGCAGCAGGGCCTGCTGCCCGTCATCTGCGGTACCGATACGCTTGGCGTCGGCATCAACGTACCCATCCATACCGTGGTGCTCACCGCGCTCACCAAGTTCGATGGCTACAAGATGCGTCGTCTGCGCGCCCGCGAGTTCCATCAGATTGCTGGTCGCGCCGGCCGCTCGGGCTTCGATACCGAGGGCATGGTCATCGCCGAGGCCCCGGAGCACGAGATCGAGAACGCCAAGCTCATGGCCAAGGCGGGCGACGACCCCAAGAAGCTCCGCAAGATTAAAAAGAAGAAGGCCCCCGAGGGCTTTGTCACCTGGAACAAGCAGACCTTTGAGCGCCTGATCGAGACGCAGCCTGAAACGCTCAAGCCACGCCTTCGCATCACACACTCCATGGTGATTAGCGTGGTCGAGCAGGGCGGCGATGCCCGAGCCCGCGTGCACGACCTCATCGAGACGAGCTTGCAGACCCCCGAGGAAAAGGCCAAGCTCGAGGTTCGCGCCGACGAAATCTTCGCCACGCTCATCGATTCCGGCGTCGTCGTTCGCAACGAAGTGCCGCCCGCACCCGATGCCCCGACTGACGCCGCACCAGACATCGACTATGCGCTGACGGTCGATCTGCCCGAGGACTTTGCGCTCGACCAGCCGCTCTCGCCGTTTTTGCTTGCCGCGTTGGAGCTGCTCGATCCCGAGAGTGAGACCTATACCATGGATCTGATCTCGATGGTCGAGGCAACGCTCGAGGATCCCAAACAGGTGCTGCGCGCACAGGAGCGTGCCGCACGCGATCGCGCTATGGCCGAGATGAAGGCCGACGGCATCGAGTATGAGGAGCGCTTGGAGCGCATCCAAGACGTCACATACGAAAAGCCGCTCGAGGACTTGCTGGACGCCGCCTTTGACAAGTACTGTCAGGAGGTTCCTTGGGCCAACGACTACCAGCTCTCGCCCAAGAGCGTCCTGCGCGACATGCTGGAGAGCGCAAGCGATTTTAAGGGCTATATTCAAAAGCTCGGTATCGCCCGCTCCGAAGGCATTCTGCTGCGCTACCTGGCAGAGGCCTACCGCTCGCTCGACCGCACCGTGCCGATCGAGAAACGCGACGAGCGCCTGTGCGACATTATCTCGTGGCTGGGCTTTGTGGTGCGGTCGGTGGACTCGAGCCTGGTGGACGAGTGGGAGAACGCCGGCAACCCGGCAGCCCTCGATGCCGCGCCGCCGCAGGGCATCGACGAGGTCGTGGCGGACCGTCGCGGCTGCACGCTGTTGGTGCGCAACGCACTCTTCCGCCGCGTAACCCTTGCCGCCCGCGGACACGTGCGCGACCTGGGCGAGCTCGACGACGACTGGGGCATGAGCGAGATCCGCTGGCAAAAAGCACTCGACGCTTACCACGAGCAGCACGAGGAAATCCTCACCGATGGAGATGCCCGCAGCGCCGCGATGTTTTCCATCGACGAGTCCGACGAGAAGACCGCGCACGTATGGCACGTGCACCAGATCTTTGCTGACGAGGATGGCGACCACGACTTTGGCATCATGGGCGATGTCGATCTGGACGCCACACAAGACGGCGGCGAGGTCATCTTCAAGAACTATCGCGTCGGCTTTATCGAGGACCTGCTCGAGGACTAGCCGAGCACAATGGGCAAAACGAAGCGGGGCCGCTGGCAACATCGCCAGCGGCCCCTGTTTTGCCTTATCCGCTATGCCCTACTCGGCATCCTCGACCTCATACGAATCTGCCTCGGCAGGTTCATCGCCCGCGTCTGTCGCACCCTCGCGTGCCTCGTCAAACGCCACCTTCATGGTCTTGTTGCCCCAGGTGAGCTTACGAATGGTAAGCTCATCGGCCTTCTTGTTGGCTAGGCGCAGATTGTTCTCGGAGGACAGCAACGCCTCCTTGGTTTTCTGCAGATGGCTAATCGTCTTGTCGATCTCATCAATCGCCGTTTGGAACTTTCGGCTCGCGATCTCGTAGTTGCGACCGAAATCATTCTTGAACTTTTCCATCTTGGCTTCGAAGTTCGTGACGTCGATATTCTGCTGTTTGTACTCCGCCAGCTCCTGCTTATAGCGCAGCGAACCCATGGCGGCGTTGCGAAGAAGCGTGATCATGGGAATAAAGAACTGTGGGCGAATCACGTACATCTTCTCGTAGCGATAGCTCACGTCCACGATGCCGGCGTTGTAAAGCTCGCTCTCGGGTTCGAGCAACGTGCAGAGCACCGCGTACTCACAGCCTTTCTGGCGACGATCGTGATCGAGTTTCTTAAAGAAGTCCTCGTTTTTATGTTTGGTCGCGGTCTCGTCGTTCTCGTTTTTCATCTCGAACATAATCGAAATGACCTCGTTACCGCTTGCGTCGCACTCGCGGAAGATAAAGTCGCCCTTGGTGCCCTCGGACGCATCGTTATCCTTCTCGAAGTACGCGTTAGGAAACGCCGTCATGCGCAGACGGTTAAACTCGGTCTCGCAGTGCTGCTCGAGCGACTCGCCCACCATCTTGGTGGACAGGCGGACCTTCATGTCCTTAAGGCGCTCGATCTCTTCATCCTTGTAGCGAATCAGGTCATCGCTCGCACGCTTGGCCTGCGCAAGCTCGAGCTCGTGTGCCGCCTTGGCCTGTTCCTCGCGAGAATCGCGCACAGCCAGCTCGCTCGTCAGTTTGGCACGTGCCTCATCGCGCTCTCGCTCCGCCGCGGCGACCGCCTCTGACAGGTTCATTTTTGCCATCAGTTCCTGCTCGCGCAGCTGGGCACGCAGGCCCTCGGCCTCTTGCTCGGACTGAGCCTTTGCGGCGGAAAACTTCTCCTGCGCCTTCGCGCGATAGTCAGTAAGCGCGCGCTCGGCCTCGCTGCGAGCGGCATCGAGCTCACGCTGCGACTCTGCCGCGGCAGCGGCAAGCGCCATCTCCTGGGCTTTGTCCGCCGCGGCGAGCCTGGCCTGCAGCTCAGCAATCTGAGCGTCGCGCGCAGCTAAATCGTTTTGAGCAGCGTTGCGCGCCGCCGACTCGGCAAGTTTTGCTTCGTCATCTTTGCGCCCAAGCTGCGCACGCAGGCTATCAATCTCACGCTGGAGTTCGGCATTTTCCTTTTGAGCATTGGCTCGTGCCTCTACCGCCGCGCGCTGGCTTGCACTCTCGCGCTCTGCGGCAGCGCCCTCGAGCTTAGCGCGCAGCTCGGCAAGCTCAGCATCGCGCTTGGCAACCTCTTGCGCCAGTTTCTGATCCGCAGTGTTCTTCTGCTCGACAAGCTGAGCGTTGCGCTGAGACTCTGCCTCCTGCAAAGCAGCCGTCGAACGCGAGCGCTCAAGCTCCAGCGCTTGCTCGCCCTCGCGCTGGACTGCCTTCACACGCTCGTCCAGGTCGCGCGAAAACTCGGCATCGCGTACTTGCTTGACAATATCCGCATAGCCGGACGCATCGACCTTAAAAACTTCGCCGCAATGCGGGCACTTAATCTCGTTCATAGCAGCTCCTCGATGGACGCAAATTTCAACCGCCTACACTCTACCGCGCCGCACGGACAAAAAAGGCGCCGCCGCCATAATGGCAACGGCGCCAGAACCGCCACAAAGGTGCCTGTCCCTTTTGTGGCGGTTTGCGAGCTACAGTCCAAAGAAGCCCAGGATTTGATCGCGGCTTACGGGTCTGTAGTCGTTGGCATCAAGGCCAACGTCATAGCGCAGGATCGGGCGTTCGCGATCGCGGTTGCGCGCGTTGGTGCGGTCTCCCCTGCTGTGGATATGCCCGTGCAGCATGATGGCGCCACGCGCCTTTCCATTCCAGCTGAGCATGGGGTAGTGGCTCATTACCAGGCGATGGCCTTTGGCGTAACCGGGAGCGACTTCCAGATAATCGCGCACGTCATCCCAGATTTGGGGCGCAGCTGGATCTTCCCAGTCGCCGTCATGGTTACCACGGATGAGCGTTACGTTCTGGCATTCGATGCGTTCGCGCAGGCGCACCGCCTCCGCCAGGGGCAAACGATAAGTAAAGTCACCCAGAATATAGAGACGGTCGTCCGCCGCCACGCACTCATTGATGGCATTGATGACCTTGCGGTTCATCTCCTCGACCGAGCAAAACGGTCGATCCATGTCGTGCAAGATATTCGTATCGCCCAGGTGCAGATCGGCGGTAAACCACATCATCGTCTATGCCCTCATTTCGCAACGTGTTCAACTCGTGCTAAGTATACAGACGTAGCGATGCGACGGTTATCCAAAGAGCCCGCCGAACAGTCCGCGGCGGCGCTTGTCTTGCTTTTTCGAAGCGTCACCCTGAGTTTTCTTGTCCTGCCGCATCTTACGGTCCTGTTCCAGCTCATCGTCATCGAGTAGCATATCCCACTCAAACGGATCATCCGTTAAATCGAACAGGTCATCGTCGTCAAGCATGGCAGCCTCCCTTACCGATTAGCGGGCATCCACCACATAGAGGCCAACGCGCACCTGGTGCCACGGGCTGCGCTCGGGGGCAACCTGTTGCACGCGGGCCTCAAACACGTCCTCGTGGCCGTAATACATCATCAAGGACAGCGGGCCGACCTCGTTTCCCGGAACATAGCCAAGCTTGGTGTTGCCGTAATAGATCGCAACCGCCTCAGGGTCATGGGGATTATCGCGCTCGGCACACAGCGTCAGCTTATCGCCCGCTTTAAGCTCGCCCAGGACCAAGGCGCCATCGGCATACTGAAATCCTGCAATGTGAAATGACAGAAGAACACGCGAAGGCTCGTACATAGCAGCTCCTCTAACGGCCGGATAAACCGGTGTGTAACCTTATTGAGAAGTCTACGGTCCCGTACGGACACAAATACATCCTGTCTGCGTCCTTCAATCGTTTGCCTCAACGCTTGCGCGACAGAACGCTTGCAGATAAGATAGGAACACGGATGGCACCCGTTGCCGCGGGTCTTGCCAACTCCGATACACGTTTTCATCGTGAGAAGTGGCCGTCTTCGCTTACGCGGGGGCGGCTATTTCATTCGGCCGATAAACAGACCGAGTTCGATAGCCGCAATCAACAACGCCAATAACGAAATAACATCGCTTACGTTCATACCAAATCCCTTCTAAAGGGAGTTGGCCCATCCGTGCTCCATAACAGTAGTCTAACGCAAAATGCAGGTAATAGGAACACTTGTTCGTATTACCTGCGCCCTTTTCTAATGCACAAACATGCGCACGAACTTGTGCTTCCAGCTTGCGTAAGGAGCATAGCGGAATGGCACGTCCAGCCACGTTGCCTTGTTCACGATGCTCTTCTTGTGGCTAAACGTATCGAAGCTCTCGCGTCCATGGTACTGCCCCATACCGCTCGCGCCCATGCCGCCAAAGCCCATATGGCTCGTAGCCAAGTGCATGATCGTGTCGTTGACACAGCCACCGCCAAAGGGCACGTAACGCACGAAGCGCTGCTGAACTGCGCGATCCTGACTAAAGATATACAGGGCCAGCGGCGTCGGACGATCCGTAATAAACGCTTCGGCCTCGTCTAGGCTCTCAAACGTCAGCACCGGCAAGATGGGGCCGAAAATCTCCTCCTGCATCACGGCGTCATCGGGGGTCACGCCGTCCAAAATCGTCGGCTCAATCTTGAGCGATGACTCGCGCGCCGTGCCTCCCAGCACGACCTTATCGGGATCGATCAGCCCGCGCACGCGCGCAAAATGCTTAGCATTGACGATATGCCCGTAATCCTCGTTATCGAGCGGATGCTCGCCAAACATACGGCGGGCCTCTTCCTTGATGAAGCCCAGCAGCTCGTCGTGCACGCGCGTATCGACCAGCAGGTAGTCGGGCGCCACGCAGGTCTGCCCCACGTTGAGCCATTTGCCAAAGGCGATACGCCGTGCCGCGACCTTCAAATTTGCCGTCGCATCCACGATGCAGGGGCTCTTGCCGCCCAGCTCAAGCGTCACAGGCGTGAGGTTTTTGCTCACGCGCTCCATAACGAGCTTGCCGACCGAAACGCTACCGGTAAAGAAGATCTTGTCCCAGCACTCATCGAGCAGCGCTTCGTTTTCGGCGCGCCCGCCCTCGACAACCGTCACCAGGCACGGATCAAATGCCTCTTCACAGATTTGCTTGAGCACCGCGCTCGATGCCGGAGCATAGGCACTCGGCTTGATGACCACGGTATTGCCCGCGGCAAGGGCGCCGGCGAGCGGCTCGAGTGTTAGCAAAAACGGGTAGTTCCACGGAGCCATGATGAGTGTGACGCCATAGGGCACGGCTTGCGTTTTGCACACGCTCACGGCGTTAGCGAGATCGCACGGACGCAGGCGCGGACGACTCCACCGAGCCACGTGAGCGATCTGATGTCGAATCTCGGAAAGCGACGTACCAATCTCGCACATATAGGCCTCGTCATGCGACTTCCCCAAATCGGTCTTGAGCGCATGGGCGATATCGGCCTCGTGGGCCCGCACCGCATCGCGTAAACTCGCGAGCGCGCGACGTCGAGCATCAACATCAAACGTAGCGTGCGTCTTAAAGTAGGCGCGCTGATCGCCGACGATGCGCGCAATTTCCTCGGTGTTCATGGGCCCTCCTAATTCTCGCTCTCAAACATACCACCTGCAACGACTTCGTACATATGCTCGAGCTCCAAGCGGTCCATTAGAAGCGGAACGGGGTACAGGGGATTGGCCTCGGCATCGGCATGCGCCGCCATCTCGGGAATGTCGGAGCGGCGAATGCCCGTCACATATTTGGGTATGCCCAAGGCGGCGTTCATGCGGTCGACCCAATCGATAAAGGCCTCGGCCGCAAGACTGTCCTGCGCGGTAGCCGGCGCAATGCCCGCCATGCGAGCAAGATCGGCGAGCTTAGGAGCAGCAGCTTCGCCATAGGCGCGAAGCATATGCGGCAGGATGATCGCGTTGGCCAAACCGTGCGGAATTCCGTATCTGCCGCCCAGACTGTGCGCGATGGCATGCACATATCCGACATAGGAGCGAGTAAACGCAACGCCCGCCTTATACGCCGCCGAAAGCATATTGCGACGCGCACGCATGTTGTCGCCATGCTCATAAGCCTCAAGCAAATTGTCGTGGATGAGCTTCACCGCCTGTCGCGCCATCTTGCGCGTATAGGGCGTAGTGCTTCGCCCGATAAAGGCCTCGACGGCATGCGTCAGGGCGTCCATGCCCGTCTGCCCCGTAATGGAAGCGGGCAAGCCGCACGTAAACTCGGGGTCGTGGACTGCAAAACGCGGGATGAGCACAAAGTCGTTAATGGGGTATTTGTAGTGCGTCTCGTCATCGGTAATTACCGCCGCAAGCGTGACTTCGCTTCCCGTACCGGCGGTAGTGGGAACGGCGATGAGCAGCGGCAGGCGACGATGAACCCGCAGCAGGCCGCGCATCTTGTTGATGGGCTTGTTTGGCTGCGCAATACGTGCGCCCACGCCCTTGGCGCAGTCCATGGCTGATCCTCCGCCAAAGCCGATAATGGCCCGGCAGGCACTCTCTCGATACAGGGACGCCGCTTCCTCCACGTTTGAAACCGTGGGGTTCGCTGATGTTTTGGCATAGACCGCAACGCCAATTCCCCTGGATGCGAGCGCCGTTTCGAGCGGTGCCGTGAGCCCCAGACGGGCAATGCCGGGATCCGTCACGATAAGGACCTTCTGGATCGAGCGCTTTTGAAGCACCGCGGGCACATCCTCGGCATGCTCCAAAATGCGCGGCTCGGTATAGGGCAGGATCGGCAATGCAATGCGAAAAACCGTCTGATATGTTCGGCACCAGGCA
>RPYR01000147.1 GCA_008671285.1 Collinsella aerofaciens
CGACCAGCTCTACCTGATCGACCGCCTGGAGCAGTCGCTCGCCAAGAGCTATGCCGAGATCCTGCATCTTGAGTGGGGCGCCAAGGTGACCATCGACCGCACCACCGGCAAGATCTACGTCTACCGTCTGGAGCCGATCGACGATTCCATGGACGAGGAGGGCAACTTCACCGAGTTCGAGGAGATCGACGTCACTCCCAAGAACACGAGCCGCATCGCTGCCCAGCACGCCAAGGCCGAGATCAACGCCATCGTGCGCAACTCCGCCCGCGAGCAGATCTACGAGGAGTTCTCTGGCCGCATCGGTGACCTCATCAGCGGTACCGTGCTGCAGTCCACGCCCGACTTCACGATCGTCAAGATTCGCGAGGGCGTCGAGGCCGAGCTGCCGCACTTCGACCAGCGCCGTTACGAGAACGAGCGCAACGAGCGTCCGATGGGCGAGCGCTACCTGCACAACCAGCACATCAAGGCCGTGATCATCGACGTTCGCGACCCCAACTCCAACCTGCAGCCGGTTCGTGGCGAGCACAGCCGTCCGCCGATTGTCATCTCCCGTACCCACCCCGAGCTCATGCGTCGTCTGTTTGAGCAGGAGGTGCCCGAGATCTATGAGGGCACCGTCCAGATCAAGTCGATCGCACGCGAGCCCGGCCAGCGCTCCAAGGTCGCCGTCCACTCGCTCGACGACCGCCTGGATCCCGTGGGCGCCTGCGTCGGCCCCAAGGGCAGCCGTGTTCGCGCTGTCGTGGGCGAGCTCCGTGGCGAGCGCGTCGACGTCATCCTTTGGGATGCCGATCCTGCCGTCTACGTCGCCAACGCCCTGTCGCCCGCCAAGGTCACCCGCGTCCTCATCGACGAGGAGAAGGCCTACGCCGGCGTCATCGTGCCCGACGACCAGCTGTCCCTCGCCATCGGCAAGGAGGGCCAGAACGCCCGCCTCGCCGCGCGCCTGACCGGCTGGCACATCGACATCAAGTCCGAGACCCTTGCCGCCGACATCCTCAAGAACGTTCCCGTTCACGAGGAGCCCGCCGCCGACCTGATCGGTGACGAGGAGGACGAGGACGTCCGTCGCTGCGAGTTCGTGTCCGAGGACGGCATCCAGTGCCGCAACCAGGCCCGTCCCGGCTCCCGTTTCTGCGGTGTCCACGACACCGACGCCTTCGATGATGCGGAGGACCTGATCTAGCGCGCGGTCGCGCCGGGCAGGTCCCAGCGCATCCCCCACGCTCGTTCAGTCTCTAGGCACCCAAGGTGCCAGAAAGGGTAGGTGAAGTCATATGGCAAAAGTCCGTGTGTCCACCCTGGCCAAAGAGTTCGGCATGACCTCCAAGGAACTGATGGGTCATCTCGCCGAAATGAAGATTCCCGCTAAGTCCGCTTCCTCCGCTCTGGAGGACGCATACGTCGCCATGGTCCGCAAGCAGCTCGCCTCGGTGATCGAGGCCCGCGCCCAGGAAGTCGAGGCCGCCAAGCAGGCCGAGGAGCAGGCCGCTGCCGCCGAGGAGGCAGCACGCGCTGCCGAGGCCGAGCGCGAGCGCATCGCCGCCGAGAAGGCACGCGAGGAGGAGCGCCGCCAGTTCGCCGCTGCCCGGGCTGCCGAGGAGGCCGCCCGCGCCGAGGCCGAGGCCAAGAAGAAGGCCGAGCAGGAGCGTCTTGCCCGCGAGAAGGAAGAGGCTGCCCGCGAGGCCCAGCGCCGCGCCGTTCCCGCTTCCGATTCCGGTTCGCGTTTCCGTTCGCTGCTCGACCAGATCGCCGCACAGGAGACTGTGCTCAAGGAGAAGAAGGACGCCGAGGAGAAGGCCAAGGCCGAGCGCGCTGCCGAGCGCGGCAACCGTCGTGGCGGCAACAACGACCGTCGCGGTGGCCGTCGTAACGATCGCAACGCCTCCGACAACAACTCCGAGCGCAACGCCTCCGAGAGCCGGCCGCACAGCCATCGCACCAATGCCAGCAACAACGTCGCTGCCGGCATGGATTTCCCCAACCCCGACAAGCAGGGCAAGGGCAAGAAGCGCAAGGGCGGTCACAACAACGAAGAGGACCACTACAGCCGCATGGCTCGCGAGGCCGAGGAGTACAGCCGCGAGAAGGTGCTCGAGGAGGCTCGTGCCGCCGTCGAAGAGGCCTCTCGCGAGTCCACCGGTCGTCGCAAAAAGCGCAAGGAGAAGCGCGAGCGCGAGGCCGCAAAGGCTCAGGAGGAGCGCAAGATTGAGGAGGAGCTGGCCCAGGGCGTGAACCCCGAGGACCTCGACGCCATCACCGTCTCCCAGGGCGTTACCGTCCAGGAGCTTGCCGAGGCGCTCGATGTTCCGGCCAACGACATCATCAAGCGCCTGTTCCTGCTGGGTACTCCGCTCACGATGACGCAGTCCATGTCCGACGACCTTGTCGAGCTCGTTGCCGACGACCTGGGCCGTCAGATCAAGATCATCACCCCCGAGGAGGAGAACACCTTCTCGTTCTACGACGATCCCGCCGACCTTAAGCCGCGTGCCCCGGTCGTCACCGTCATGGGCCACGTCGACCACGGCAAGACGTCGCTGCTCGACGCCATCCGTCACACCGGCGTCGCTGCCGGCGAGGCGGGCGGCATTACGCAGGCCATCGGCGCTTCGCAGGTCATGATCAACGACCGCAAGATCACCTTTATCGATACCCCGGGTCACGCCACCTTTACGGCTATGCGTGCCCGTGGTGCCAAGGTGACCGACATCGTCATTCTGATCGTGGCTGCCGACGACGGCGTCATGCCCCAGACCGTCGAGTCGATCAACCACGCCAAGGCCGCCGGCGTACCCATCGTCGTTGCCGTCAACAAGATCGATAAGCCCGGCGCCAACCCCGACCGTGTGCGTCAGGAGCTCACCGAGTACGGAGTCATCCCCGAGGAGTGGGGCGGACAGAACATGTTCGTCAACATCTCGGCCAAGCAGAAGATCGGTATCGACGAACTTCTGGAGACCGTGCTGCTCCAGGCCGACGTACTCGAGCTCAAGGCCAACCCGGACACCTTTGCCTCGGGCAACGTCCTCGAGGCCAAGCTCGACAAGGGCCGCGGATCGGTCGCTACCGTGCTCGTGACCCGCGGTACCCTGCACGTGGGCGATACGCTGGTCGCCGGCCTTACCTACGGCCGCGTCCGCGCCATGCTCGACCCCAAGGGCCGCGCCGTCACCGAGGCCGGTCCCTCCGACGCTGTCGAGATTTTGGGCCTGCAGTCCGTGCCCAACGCCGGTGATGAGTTCCGCGTGTTCGAGGACGAGCGCGAGGCACGCGCCCTGGCCGACGAGCGTTCGCTCAAGGCCCGTATCGAGGAGCAGAGCCGCGTCAAGCACGTCACGCTCGAGAACCTCTTCGAGACCATTGCCGACGCCGAGGTCAAGGAGCTCAACCTGATCATCAAGGCCGACGTCCAGGGCTCCATCGAGGCTCTTCAGGACTCGCTCGACAAGATGGATCAGTCCGAGGTTCGCATCAACACGATCCACTCCGCCGTTGGCGCCATCAACGAGACCGACGTCGTCCTGGCCGACGCCTCCAACGCCATCATCATCGGCTTTGGCGTCCGTCCCGACGGTAAGGCCCGCTCCGCCGCCGAGCGCGAGGGCGTCGAGATCCGTTGCTACGACGTCATCTACAAGTGCCTCGAGGAGCTCGACGCCGCCCGTATCGGCATGCTGAAGCCCACCGAGGTCGAGGTCGCCACGGGTACCGCGACCGTCCTGGACACCTTCAAGGTGCCCAAAGTCGGTATCGCCGCCGGTGTCCGCGTCGAGGAGGGCGAGATCGCCGCGACCGATTCCGTGCGCCTGGTGCGCGACGGCATCGTGGTCTTCAACGGCAAGATCGCCTCGATGCGCCACTACAAGGACGAGGCCAAGAGCCTCAAGAGCGGTTCCGAGGGCGGCATTGGCCTGGAGAACTTCCAGGACATCAAGCCCGGCGACCAGATCGAGGGTTACCGCATCGACCAGGTTGCCCGTACCGAGTAGGGGGTAGCGCTATGAAGCAAACGCAGGCAACCCGCCGTCTGGGCGAGCAGCTTCGCGAGAAGCTCGGTTATATCCTGCTCTTTGAGGTTTCCGATCCGCGTCTCGACCTCGTTACTTTGACTGCGGTCGAGGTCGCGGTGGACCGTTCGTTCGCGCGCGTGTACGTGTCGTGCGATGCGAGCCGATACGACGAGGTCATGGAGGCGCTCGCAAGCGCTAAGGGCCGTATTCGCAGCCTGTTGGCTCGCTCGCTCGATTGGCGTGTTACGCCCGAGCTCGATTTTCGCATCGATCGCTCGACCGATGAGGCCGAGCGCATCACGCGTGCGCTGGAAAACGTTCCCGCCACGCTTGCGATCGAAAAGGACGAGGACGGCTATCCGATAGCGGATGCCGCCCAGGAGGCAGCTTTAGATGACTAATTCCGCCGACCTCGCCTCGTGCGAGTCTGCAGATATTCAGCGACGCATCCTCGAGCTCATCGAGGGTGCGTCCTCCATTGCGATTTCGGGACATACTTCTCCCGATGGCGATGCCTTGGGCTCCGTATTGGGTCTGGGCCTTTCGCTCATGAAGTTTTTCCCCAACAAGGACATTGCCCTGCTGCTGGCAGACGATGACCCGGTTCCTCGCATCTACCGCTTTATGGAAGGCTCCGATCGCCTGGTGCCGGCAATTGCGTACACCGGCAATCCTGACCTGTTCATCTCGGTGGACGTACCGGTCGTCGAGCGCCTGAATAACTCTGCCGAGGTGCTTCGCCGCTCCAAGCATGTGGTGTGCTTCGACCACCATCCGGCGCGCGAGGAGTTTGCCGAGCTCAGCCTGAGGCGCGTTGAAGCTGCAGCCTGCGCTATGATCATCGACCGCTTCTTGGATAATTGTGGCATTGTCGCGCGTGATGACGTTGCGACCTGCCTGCTGTGTGGCTTGGTTACCGATACCGGCCGTTTTCAGTACCAAAACGCCGATGCCGCCGCGTTCCATGCGGCATCGCGTCTGGTTGCCCACGGTGCCGATCCGGCGCGTGTGGCACTCGAGGTATACCAGAGCATGCGCGTTGAGTTTTTGCACCTCAAGTCCATCGTTATGGGCCGCATCAAGACGGTGGCCCACGGGCGCGTCGCGTATAGCTACGCGTACCAGAGTGACCTTGAGGCTTGCGGCGTCACCTCGGATGAGTGCGACGGCCTGGTCGATGTGGTGCGCTCGGTGATGGGCGTGGAGGTCTGCCTGTTCCTGAAGGGCATTGAGGGCGATACCAAGGTGCGTGGCAACCTGCGCTCCAAGGGCGACCTCAACGTGTCCGAGATCGCTGCTGCCTTTGGCGGAGGCGGACATCCCGCTGCCGCCGGTTTCTCCAACAACGGAACGATTCTCGAGACGCTCACCGTGGCACTTCCCATGCTGGCCGAGCTGGTAGGGGAGGATCCCGCTTCGGTGACCGTCGAGCTTTAACTTTTTGGATGGTACATGGCTCGTCGTACGCCTTCTCAACTGAATATGCTGCTCGCCGTCGATAAGCCGGTGGGCTGCACGTCCCACGATGTGGTCTCGCAATGCCGACGCGCCCTCCATGAGCGGCGCGTCGGCCATGCCGGCACGCTCGACCCCATGGCATCGGGTGTCATGGTGGTGGGCGTGGGCCAGGCCACCCGTCTGCTGGGTATGCTCACGCTCGATACCAAAAGCTACGTCGCCGACATCTCGTTTGGTGCCGAGACCAATACCGATGATGCGGAGGGCGAGGCGGTCCGCACCGTGGCTGTTGCCAACGATCTCCGCGATCCTGCCTATGCCCGTGAGCACTTGGCCGCTATGCTGGGTCCGCAGATGCAGGTGCCGCCGGCGTTTTCGGCTATCTCGGTCAATGGCGTTCGCGCCTACAAGTCTGCTCGCGAGGGCAATGCGGTGGACCTACCTCCGCGCTCCGTCGAGGTCTATGCCGCCGACCTGATCGCCGTGGGCGGCGAGGGTGATACGTGTGTGTGGACCGTGGCATTCTCGGTGAGCAAGGGCACCTACATTCGTGCGCTCGCTCGCGACCTGGGCCGCGCCTGCGAGAGCGCCGCGCACATTTCCGCGCTGCGCCGCACGGCCTCCGGTGTTGTTTCCATTGGCGCCTGTCATGCGGTCGAGGAGCTTTCTCCCGAGTCCGCCGCTGGCTTTGCCCTGGATCCCATTGTGGCCTTGGGCGCCACGCGTGTTGACTTGCCGGGCAATCTTGCCGACGACCTGCTCTGCGGCCGACGCATTCCCGTTGAGCGTGCGCTTGCCGATTTCGATTCCTCGAAGGCGCCGTTTGCGCTGGTGCTCGATGGGGGACTCAAGGCGCTCGCCCGCATTGAGGGTGGCCGCTTTGTCATGGAGCACGTGTTTCCGCAGGCAATCGGCGGTGTTCGATGATGTTGTCCGCTCGCGAGCTCGCGCGTATCTTTTTCGCGGGCGAGTCGGACGAGGCTCGCATCGTTACTGCCGATGTGTTTGATGAGTGTGAGCACTTGGGTGCCGCTTCAATCGCCATTGGCGTGTTCGACGGCGTTCACCGTGGACACCAGGAACTCATCGAAGCGCTTGTCCGTGATGCCCGTGCCCATGGCTGTAAGGCGGTCGTGGTTACCTTCGATCCCGACCCGGACGTTGTGGTGAGCCCTTCGCCCGCTCAAAAATTGATGACGACGGCCGACCGTCTGCATGCCTTGGCTCAAACCGGGGTCGATGCGGTGGTGGCCGTTCCCTTTACGCCTGAGGTTGCGGCGCTTGACCATGTTGATTTTCTCTCGCTGGTGTCGCGTCTGGTCGACATTCGATCGATTCGCGTTGGCAGTGACTTTAGGCTGGGTCGTGGCGGTGCTTCTGGTGTTGCCGAGATGCGCGCCTGGGGTGCCGAGCACGGCGTTGACGTGTACGGTCACGACCTGCTTTGCGAGGGCGGTGAGGCCATTTGCGCCACCCGTATCCGTCATGAGCTCGGACAGGGCCATGTGGAGCTTGCTGCTGAGTTACTCGGCCGCCCGTATATGGTGCGTGGCGGTGTTATTCGCGGCCGTCACGAGGGTTCTGGCATGGGCTTTCCCACGGCAAACCTGCAGGTTCCCGACGGCATTCAGGTGCCTGCCGATGGCGTGTATGAGGGTCTGGTGCTGGTCGATGACACCGTGTGGTCCGCTGCCGTTAACGTCGGACTGCCGCCGACGTATGCCGACGATGCGGCATCTGCACATCTTGAGGCTAACTTAATTGGTTATACGGGCGACCTGTACGGCGCTTCCGTTTCGCTTGCGGTTACGCGCTGGCTGCGTCCCTCGCGTGTGTTCGATTCGCTGGATGAGTTGATCGCGACCGTCGAGGGTAATATCGAGGACATTCGTCATAACTTGGGTGAGCAGGGGGTGAGCATCCGTGATTAGTGATGAGGAAAAAGACCAGGTACGCGCTGCGTCCGACCTCGTTGCCATCGTGCAGGAAACGGTTGAGCTCAAGCCCCGCGGCCATGAGTTTTGGGGCTGCTGCCCCTTCCATGGCGAAAAGACGCCGTCCTTCCACATTATTCCCGCCACGCAGGTGTGGCATTGCTTTGGCTGCGGCGAGGGTGGCGACGTCTTCACCTATATCATGAAGCGCGAGAACCTGAGCTTTCCCGAGTCAATCCGTTATTTGGCCGATCGCGCAGGTATTGAGCTGCACGACACCGGAGATCGCCGCGAGCGCGGTACTAAGCGTGCCCGCATCTACGATCTGTGCGCCGAGACCGCCCAGTTCTACCACACCATGCTTATGCGCGGTAAGGACGGTCGTCCGCGCGAGTACTTTGCCAGCCGCGGCATGGGTGGCGACGTCTGCCGCCGCTACTGCCTGGGCTTTGCACCAGGCCGTAACGCGCTGGTGTCGCACCTGTCCCAGGCGGGTTTTACCCCGCAGGAGATGATCGACGCCAATGTTGCCGTGAGCCGCGGGCGCGGGCAGCTTGCCGACCGCTTCTACGACCGTGTGATGTTCCCCATCTTTGACGAGCAGGGTCACAACATTGCCTTTGGCGGTCGCATTATGGGCGACGGCCAGCCTAAGTACCTCAACACCGCCGAGACGAGCGTGTTTCATAAAAAGCGAAACCTCTACGGTTTTAATTGGGCCAAGGAGTTTATCGTCGCGCAGGATACCGCCATCGTGGTAGAGGGCTATACCGACTGCATCGCCTGTTGGGAGGCGGGGATTAAAAACGTCGTCGCTACGCTGGGCACCGCGCTCACGGAGCATCACGTCAAGACGCTCACCCGCTTTGCCAAGCGCATCGTGTATATGTTCGACGGCGATGCCGCGGGCCAGAAGGCCGCCCGTCGCGCGATTCAGTTTATCGAGCAGGATTCCATGGACCTTCGCTGCGTGGTGCTTCCCGACGGCAACGACCCCATGGAGTTCATCACCGCACATGGTGGCGAGGCATTGCAGGCGCGCATCGATGCCTCCGAGCCCCTCATGGACTTTGTGTACCGTTCGCTGCAGGAGTCGAGCGACATCACCACGCCGGGCGGTCGCGCCAAGGCGCTCGAGGATGCGCTGACGCTTATCTATCCACTGCGCGACAGCTATATGATCGATACGTACTTTATTCAGATTGCCGATCTGCTGGGTTTGGATTTGGAGACGGTGCGCGCGAGTTCGGGTCGCGTGTTTCGCGATGTCGCTAAACGCGAGGATGCGGAGCGTCGCCGTGAGCAGAACTATGAACGCCAGCGGGCGCAAGCCGAGCGACCTGGTAGCGTGGGCGGTCGGTCGTCTGGTTCGCAGGGGACATCTCGTGGTGCTTGGGCGTCGGGCGCGACGCCGGCAGTAGCGGCGCCGGTCGAGGAAGAACCGTACGACTACGTCCCGCTCGATGCCTATGGCGCTGCACCAGTGGAGGTCGTTGACGACTTGCCGCCAATCGATGTGCCCGATGGTGTGAGCGCTGTGCCTGTGGCTGATGGTTTGGGCGCACCGGCTGCGGCGGCGCCGATGGTTCTTACCGATCTAGAGCGCAAGTCCTTGGCAGGGGAGCGCGAGCTGCTGACCATGCTCACGAGCTACCCCGACCGGTTCCGCACGTATGCCGACCGCATCTGCTCCATCGAGTGGGTTGACCCACGTCACGAGTCCATCGCATTGGCCGTTCTGGCAACGCCGCCGGGAACCGATCCTGCAGACTGCATGGATGCGGCGCGCTCAGTGTGTCCCGATGCGGCAACGCTGGTGAGTGCTGGGCGCATCTCGGCGACGAGTAAGCATCCCACCGAGACGAATATCGTTTTTATGCTCGATACGCTC
>RPYR01000237.1 GCA_008671285.1 Collinsella aerofaciens
GACGGCCTCGAGCGCGTCGATGATCGCCTGCTCGGTCTTGGTCTTGACCATTGCGGCACCTCCATCCATACAAAAAAGAAGCGGGGCCGAAACCCCACTTCTTTCAATTACAACTTCATTTGCAAGCAAACTATACCAATAGCTGCGGAAACGTGCAAGCACAGTACGAACCTGCAGGTCAGCGTGCGCACAGCTTCTCCACAAGAATAGGACAATTGACCGCAGACATCAGGGCAGGTACATGAAAAACGAGGGACGACCCAACCGGATCGCCCCTCGTCTTTTATGCGTCAGTTAAGCGCGCAATGCTTACTTGACCACCAGGTTGACCAGCTTGCCGGGCACGCAGATGGCCTTGACGACCGTCTTGCCGTCGAGCCACTTGGCGACGGCGGCCTCGGCGGCAGCCTGCATATCCTCATTGGAGGCATCGCGGGCAACGTCGACGCGGCCGCGGACCTTGCCGAGCACCTGGACCACGATCTGCACCGTGTCCTCAACGGACTCGGCCAGGTCGAACTCGGGCCAGGCGGCGGTGTAGGCGTTGCCCTCGCAGCCGAGTGCCTCGTGCCACAGCTCGTCGGCCCAGAACGGGCAGATGGGCGCCAGGACGCTCACGATGTCCTTGGCCACGCCGTAGCACAGGGCCTTGTCGCGGTCAGCACCCTCGGTGGCGTTGAGGTAGGCGCTCGCCGCGTTGACGAGCTCCATGACGGCCGAGATCGCGGTGTTGAACTGGCCGCGATCGAAGTCCTCGGTGCACTTGGCGATGGTGCGGTGACGCTCGCGGTAGAGCTTCATCGCGGTCTCGTCGAGCACGGACTTGTCGAAGGCCACGTTGGCGTCGCCGGACTGGACGAGCTGCCACACGATACGCCAGGCGCGCTTGATAAAGCGGTTGGCGCCCTCGACGGCCTTGGGATCCCAGTCGAAGTCCTTCTCGGGCGGGGCGATAAACAGAATCGCCAGACGCATGGTGTCGGCGCCGTAGGGCTCGATAACCGAGCTCGGGGGCACGACGTTGCCCTTGGACTTGGACATGGTGTCGCCGTTCTCGTCCTTGACCATGCCCTGGCACAGCAGGTTGGTGAAGGGCTCGTCCACGCTCAGCAGGCCCAGGTCGCGCAGCGCCTTGGTAAAGAAGCGGCTGTAGAGCAGGTGCAGAATGGCGTGCTCGATGCCACCGATGTAGTTATCGACGGGCATCCAACGGTCGGCGGCTTCCTTGGAGAAGGGCAGCTCGGTGTTGTGCGGGTCGGTATAGCGCAGGTAATACCAGCTGGAGCAGGTGAAGGTGTCCATGGTATCGGTCTCGCGCTTGGCCGGGCGGCCGCAGACCGGGCAGGTGGTCTCGTAGAACTCCTTGCACTCGGCGAGGGTCTCGCCGGCGCCCAGGTCCAGGTTCTCAGGCAGCGTCACCGGCAGCTGATCCTCGGGCACGGGCACGATGCCGCAGTGCTCGCAGTGAATAGCCGGGATGGGGTTGCCCCAATAACGCTGACGGGAAATAAGCCAGTCGCGCAGACGGAACTCGACCTTGCGACGGCCGCAACCCATGGCCTCGAGGTCGGCCACGATCGCAGCCTCGCCCTCGGAGTGCTTGCCGCCACGCATGCCGGTGTATTTACCGGACTGGACGAGCGTGCCCTCGGCAGCGTGGGCACAATCCCAGTCGACGGTCTCGGCATGGAAGGTATCGATGGTCTCGCCGCTGGCCTCGACGGCGGCGCGATCGTCATCGTCCAGGATGATCGGCACGATCGGCAGGTCGTACTTGCGGGCAAACTCAAAGTCGCGCTGGTCACCACAGGGAACGGCCATGACGGCGCCGGTGCCGTAGTCTGCAACGACATAATCGGCAACCCACACGGGGACCTTCTCGCCGTTGACGGGGTTTACCACATAGCGGCCCGTGAAGGCACCGTGCTTCTCGAGGGTGCCCTGGGCACGCTCGACGGCAGAGATGTGTTTGGAGTCCTCGACGATCTTGGTGACAGCCTCCTCGTACTCCGTGCCCTCGACGAGCTCGTGCAGGCCGGCGTACTCGGGAGCCAGAACAAAGAAGGAGACGCCAAAAAGGGTATCGGCACGCGTGGTGAAGACGGTGATCTTGCCCTCATCGCCCTCGATGGGCTCGCCATCCTGGTCGCACAGGGTAAAGTCGACCTCGGCGCCCTCGGAGCGACCGATCCAGTTAGCCTGCATCTGCTTGACGCGCTCGGGCCAGCCGGGGAGCTTCTCCAGGTCGTCGAGCAGCTCTTGGGAGTACTCGGTGATCTTGAAGTACCACTGCTCCAGGTCGCGCTTCTCGGGCTCGGTGCCGCAGCGCCAGCACTTACCCTCGGTGACCTGCTCGTTGGCCAGAACGGTCTTGCAGTTAGGACACCAGTTGACCGGGTTCTTCTTGCGGTAGACCAGGCCCTTTTCCCACAGCTTCTCAAAGATCCACTGACCCCAGCGGTAGTAGTCGGGGCTGCAGGTCTTGACCATGCGATCCAGATCGTAGGAGAAGCCCATGCGCTTCATCGTGGCGAGCGCCTGGTCCATGTTCTTATACGTCCAGGCGGCAGCCTGCGTGTTGTGCTTGATGGCGGCGTTCTCGGCGGGCAGGCCAAAGGCGTCAAAGCCGATGGGATGCAGCACGTCAAAGCCGCGCATGCGGGCCTGACGGGCCATGGCATCGCCGATGGTATAGTTGCGCGCGTGGCCCATGTGCAGGTCGCCCGACGGATACGGGAACATCTCGAGCACGTACTTCTTGGGCTTGCTGTCGTCGGTGTCGACGGCAAAGAGGTTGGAGTCCTCCCAGGCCTTCATCCATCGGGACTCAATGGCCTGCGCGTCGTAGGCAGGGATCTCGTCCTTATGATCTGTGCAATCGCACATATCAGCTCCTTTAATCTTAGCTGGGGTCGGTCGGCTTAGCTTTATTCGCTACTGCGGACAGTCCTGCGCAAGACGAAGAGCACATTAAGTGCTCTTCTTTGCGTGCGGAACTTGTAGCAAACAAAGCTAAGCCGACCGACCCTAAGGTTAACTTGACTGATGATAGCAAATACGACAAGCGAGATGCCTGCGACTTGCAGGCATCTCGCTTTATCTAAATAACGTAGTTGTGAATCAACCGCTAATTGTTACCCGCCCAAGCATGATCGGGTTTTCCAGGTGCCGCAGATTGCCGTGAAAGAGGAGCGCCGCGTACTTTGGTACGCGAGCGACGGTTTGAACGGCAAGGTGCGGTGCTTGGGAAAGCCGCTTAGCGGTAGCTGACGCTCTGCTGGGAATCCTTGACGACTACGTCGTGAGCGCCGCCTTCGACGATTGAGGTCGAGCTCACCAGGGTCAGGCGTGCCTTTTCCTGGAGCTCGGGGATCGAGAGGGCACCGCAGTTGCACATCGTGGACTTGACCTTATAGAGCGTGCCGCCCACGCCGTCCTTGAGGGAACCGGCGTAGGGAACGTAGGAGTCGACGCCCTCGACGAAGCTAAGCTTCGCGGCGCCGCCCAGGTCGTAGCGCTGCCAGTTGCGAGCACGCGCAGAACCCTCGCCCCAGTACTCCTTCATGTACTGACCGTTCACGTTGACGCGCTCGGTCGGGCTCTCGTCAAAGCGGGCGAAGTAACGACCCAGCATCATAAAGTCTGCACCCATGGCCAGGGCGAGCGTCATGTGGTAATCGTAGACGATGCCGCCATCGGAGCACACGGGCACGTAGACGCCGGTCTCCTCGTAGTACTCGTCGCGAGCGCGGCAGACGTCGATCAGCGCGGTGGCCTGGCCACGGCCGATGCCCTTGGTCTCACGGGTGATGCAGATGGAGCCGCCGCCGATACCAACCTTGATGAAGTCGGCACCGCAGTCGGCCAGGAAGCGGAAGCCCTCGGCGTCGACGACGTTGCCGGCACCGACCTTGACTTCCTCGCCGTAGTTGGCGCGGATCCACTCGATGGTGCGCTTCTGCCACTCGCTGAAGCCCTCGGAAGAGTCGATGCACAGGACATCGGCACCGGCCTCGATGAGCAGCGGCACGCGCTCGGCATAGTCGCGGGTGTTGATACCGGCACCGACCATGTAGCGCTTGTCGCCGTCGAGCAGCTCGTTGGGGTTGGTCTTGTGGCTGTCGTAGTCCTTGCGAAAGACGATGCCCATGAGGTGATCGTAGTCGTCGACGATGGGCAGGGCGTTGAGCTTATTGTCCCAGATGACGTCGTTGGCAACCTTAAGGCTGATGTTCTTGTCGCCCACGATGAGCTGCTCACGCGGGGTCATGAACTCGGAGACCTTCGTCTGGTGGTCATCGCGGCTGGGGCGATAGTCACGGCTGGTGACGATGCCCAGGAGCTTACCCTTGGGAGTGCCGTCGTCGGTGACCGGCATGGTGGAGTGGCCGGTCTTCTCCTTGAGCTCGATGACCTGCTCCATGGTCATGTCAGGGGTCAGCGTGGAATCGGACTGAACGAAACCAGCCTTGTGATCCTTGACGGCCTTGACCATGGCGGCCTCGGACTCGGCGCTCTGGGAACCGTAAATGAAGGACAGGCCGCCCTCGGTAGCGAGCGCGACACCCATGTCGACGCCCGAGACGGACTGCATGATGGCGGAAACCATGGGGATGTTCAAGGTGATTGCCGGCTTCTCACCGCGCTTAAAGCGGGTTAGCGGCGTCTTAAGAGAGACGTTGTTGGGGATGCACTGCGAGGACGAGTAACCAGGGACCAGCAGATACTCCGAAAACGTGTGGGACTCACCGGGAAAGAACGTAGCCATGTTTCTCCTTTTTCCATGCGACCGGTCGGCTGCAGGCCTCGTAGGACCCAGCCCAACCTTGGGCGCCCAATACTGGGGAAGTATGTTAACGCACTTTGACTGCTACAATGCATGATTTAAGAAGAGCACACGAGGGTTTGACGCATGCTTTGCGTTTGCCCAGCAAACACTTTAGCGGGGAGACGTGGAGCACATGGAGTACAAGACGACGGCAAAGTTGGTCATTCAAGCGTGCGACAAGGATCTGCCGGGCGTGTTTGGTCACGGCTGCGTCTTGCTGCTGCAAGGTATCGCCCGCGAGCACTCGCTCAACCGTGCCGCCAAGAGCATGGGCATGGCATATTCCAAGGCCTGGCGCATTGTGAACGAAGCCGAAGGCCAGCTGGGCTGTAAGCTCATCGAGCGCGACGGCGCCCGCGGATCCACGCTCACCCCCGCCGGCCAGCGAGCCATAGCAGTCTACGAGGAGCTGCAGGCCGACATAAACCAGGTCATTGCTACCAAAGCCAACGACCTCATCGCCAGCATCAAAGAGTAGCCAATTTGGGACGGGGCTTTATAGCTGCACAACCCCTTCTCATAAGTTGCGGTGAAATAGGGACTGTTTATGCCGATAAAGCCGTAAATCAATCCCTATTTCACCGCAACTTATGGAGTTGAAGATGATTTAGCTAGTTGCGGAGGGCGTTGTCTAGGGTGGACGCTACGACCAGGGGGTCGTCGATGCCGGCGAAGAGGCGGATGGTGCTCCCCTGCTTGCCACGCGGAGCCGAAAGGCGCGTTGTTGGGCCGCCTGCGGGTGATGTGCGGAATTCGTCCGGTAGCATGCTGAAGAATTCGCCCGCGGTGCAGTCCATCAGGTTAAACTCTACTGCCGGGCCAAAACCGTGTTCCAGGATGCCGGTCGCGATGGCATGGTCGGGATGCGAGGTCAGCCCGGGATAGTGCACATCGCGCACCATCTCGTTCGCGGCCAAATACTCGGCCAGTGCACGCGCGCGGTCGAAGTGTGCCTGCATGCGGGTGTCGAGCGTGTCGAGCCCGTGCTCTAGAACCTCAGCCTCATCGGAGGACAAGTCGAGCGCGCCCAATCCGCACCCCTCGATCAACGCATGCGCGCACTCGGCAGCAGCATCCACACAATGGCGCTTGAGCTGCGAGCGCGCGACCGAAGCGGCAACGAGTTTGCGCGGCGCCTTACCGGCACACGCGCGGTCGAGTGCCTCAAGGGACAGCACAGCACCCAGCCGCAGCGGATCGCAGCCAAAGACGTCAGCCACGGTGTTGTCCACAACCAGCAGCGCATGGGCCTCACGCGCTGCCCGACCCAGCGCACGCAGATCGGGCACACGCAGGCCAAGGCCACCGATTGAGTTCACAAACCACCACAGGTGCAGCCCCTCGGCATCAAACGAGCCGGCAAAGCCCTCGGACGCGGCGGCAAACGCTGCGGCCGACGGCTCATCCACCATAGCCACATCGCAGGCATCAAAGCCGCTCGCAAACGCTTCGGTAAAGTCATCCGCAAAGGCCACCAGGCGGTCACCGGGACGCACGATTCCCAGCAGCGACAGCGCTGCCGGCACATGCGGGACCGCAACAAGACGCGCCTCACGCGAGCCGGCCCTCAAAGCCCAGGCCTCTTCTAGCTGCTGTACATCCACAAGGCACCGTCCCTTCACAAACAAAAACCCACGATGCGGGTGTTCCCCGCATCGTGGGCAACGGCTGCAGTATAGCGCCGATATGCGACGAATCGCCTAGATCTTGAGCGTGTGATAGGTCACGCTCGCATCCGGGGCGTCAACGGTCACGCCATAGGCCTCGGGATAGATGCGCGTCGAAAACACGAGCGCGCCGTCGTTCACAAACACCTCGACCGACGAGACATCGCCGACAATGCGCACGTTACGAACCTCGTCGACGGGCTCCCAACGCACGGTGCGACCGCAGCCGGCAGAAGCGCGACCTTCATCGGTAAATCGCATCTCAAAGTGCGCGGGCAGCTCGCCCTCGGCGGGCACAAACGCCAGCTTCAGCTCGCCATCAACGATCGCGGTAAATACGCCGTCGACACCGTCGACAACAACGTCAAAGCAGGTATCGCCGGCAACCTCCAACGAGCCCTCCCCCACACGCACCGAGGCATAATGGCGCTCGATCTCGCGCGCCGGCTGCTGCAGCACCACGCCGCCGGCACAGGCTGTAAGCTCGCGCGGCACCGTCATGCAGTGCTGCCAGCCGCACGCCACGGTGGGCGCGTTGCCATAGGTCGGCTCATCGGGCATGCCCATCCAGCCGATCAGAATGTGGCGACCGTCCTCGGACGTAAACTTCTGCGGAGCATAGAAGTCAAAACCGGCGTCCCACAGGCGGAACTCGCCCAGCTCATAGGCACCATCACCACCGGTAATGTCGCCCGCTACAGGCATGTAGCCAGCAGCGTATACGTTGCCGCGGTCCCAACGACCACCCTCGAGCCCCTGAGGAGAGAAGGATAGGAACTTCACCGGCACACCGTCATCGGCCTTAAGCTCCAGATACCCCGGGCACTCCCACATAAAGCCAAAACGCTCAGGCGTAGACACACGGCTCTCAAGCTCCCAGCTCAACATATCGGCCGAGCCATACACCAAGATCTCGCCCACATCGCGCCCGGCACCCTCTCCGTGCATAGCGCAAAATCGACTATCGACATGCGGGCCATCCACGCGACGACGTGCGCCCAGCACCATGTGATAACGCCCGTCCGCGTCACGCCACACCTTGGGGTCACGCACGTGGCAGGTCAAATCCTCGGGATAATCCTCGGACGCCAGCACCACGCGCTTTTGGCTGAACTCCCGACCGGCAAGGCCATCAACGCTCTCGACAAAAACAGTATCGGCGCGGCGGCCGGTATTGACGTAGTCGTACGTCCCGTCCGCATCGGATAGCTTCACGTTGCCTGTGTACAGCACGCGAATGCGACCGTCCTCGGCAAGCGCGGAGCCCGAATACACACCGTGGCAATCGAACGGCTCGTCGGGCAGCAGCGGGGCGCCAACGTAGTCCCACGTCATAAGGTCGCGGCTCGTCGCATGACCCCAGACCTTAACGCCGCCCTCGACATCAAAGGGCGCATATTGAAAATAAGCGTGGAACACGCCGCCCGCTTGGCAAAGACCGTTGGGGTCGTTAAGCCAACCCGCCGGCGGCATAATGTGGAAGCGCTGGCCATACGCGCCATGACCGCACTCAGAGGCGGCGGCGTCAACAGCGGCGACCAGCTTTGCAAGGTCGCGACCAAGGGCATTAGACATATCAAAGTCCTAACGGATCGAAAGTTACAAGGCGCCAGAGATCGGCGCCAGATACGGGAAACGCCCGCGAGCATACGGCCCGCGGGCATTCCCTCAATCAAAAGCTCTTAGGCCTGCTCGGAAGTCTTGGGCTCGTCCTTGTACAGGACAAACGAGACGCCAAAGGAAACCAGCGCAGCGACCGCAAACATGATCGCGTACTGCACGGGCTGGGACAGGCACAGCAGGATACCGAAGATGCCGGTAACACCGGTGCCGGAAGCAGCAAGCGAGGTGAGCGCGCAGACCAGGGCACCGCAACCGCCGCCGATGCAGCCGGCGATGAAGGGCTTAAAGAAGCGCAGGTTCACACCAAAGATGGCCGGCTCGGTAATGCCCATGAAGGCGGACAGGGCCGAAGGAAGTGCCAAACCCTTGATCTTGGCATCGCGGGTTTTAAAGGCGACGGCGAGCGCGGCACCACCCTGGGCGATGTTGGCAGCGCTGGCGATGGGTAGCCAGTAGGTCACGCCGTACTGGGCGAGCTGGCCCAGGTCGATGGCGGTGTACATCTGGTGGATACCGGTAACGACCGTGGGAGCATAGAACAGGCCGACGATAAAGGAACCGATACCGAAGGGCAGGGTCAGCAGGGCCTGAATCAGACCGAGGATGGCGTTCTCGGCCCACACGAAGATGGGGCCGACGGCAACGAGCGTCACGAGCACGGTCACGAACACGGAGACGAGCGGGGTCACAAAGAGGTCGAACATCTCGGGAACGATCTTGTGCAGGCGCTTCTCGAGGAAGGCCAGAATGGCGCAGGCGATAACGATGGGGATCACGTGGCCCTGATAGCCGACCCACTCAAAGCTGTACACACCGGGAATAACGGTGACCATGGTCTGAACGCCCTCGGAGGCAACCGTGTAGGCGCTCTGCAGCGAGGAGTTGATAAACGCACCGCCGACGACGGCACCCAGGTACGGGTTGGCGCCAAAGGCCTTAGCGGCGGAGTAGCCGATCAGGATCTGCAGAATGCCAAAAGACGTGCCCGAGACCAGGTCGGCGATCTTGTAGATAAAGTTATTGGTGTCGAGCGCGATAAAGCCGTTGGAGGCCATAAAGTTGAGGGCGCTCATAATGCCCAGCAGCAGGCCCGAAGCCACGATGGCGGGGATGATGGGGACAAAGACATCGCCGAGTACCTTAATGGCGCGCATAAAGATGTTCTGCTGCTGCGCCGCGGCCTCCTTGACCTCGGCCTTGGTGGCAGCCTCGACGCCGCTGAGCGCAATGAACTCGTCGTAGACCTTATTGACAGTGCCAGTGCCAAAAATAATCTGGAGCTGGCCCTGGGCCTCAAAGACGCCCTTAACGCCGTCGATATTCTCGAGGGCCTCCTTGTCAACCTTGGCGTTATCGGCAATCACCAGGCGCAAACGCGTGGCGCAATGCGCGGCAGAGACGACGTTGTCGGCGCCACCGATGTTGTCGAGCACCTCTTGGGCTGATTTGCGGTAGTCCATGACTTCCCTTTCCTCCAACGGGCGCATTTGCACCCGGCCATCTTTGACACTTACACTGTAATCGTTTTCAGTTTCATATGTCTGTAATCGTTTTCATATAGCGGTAAACGGTAGAAATAAGCCGGTGAATGGTAGTTTTGAGACAAACATAAGGGCTCAGAGGCAGGGAGACGTGCCCAAAGCCTAGACATTCATAAGCTGATGGCCGAGCTTGAGCGTCTTGAGACCGCTCTCCCCCTCAACGCCATCGAGCGTGTTGAGCAACATATTGGTCGCCTCAACGCCACTGGTCAGGTAGCCATAGTGCACGGTGGGAATGCCGCCCGTCAGCGCGCGCAAAAACGCGTTGTCGCCAAAACCGCTCACGCGGTGTATGCCCTCGCCCATGCCGCGAACCTCATCGATGGCACGCAGCGCGCCCGCCGCCATGGTGTCGGTCGCGCAGGCGATAAACGAAACATCGGGAGCGACGGAAAGCAGTTCACGCGCCGCACCATAGCCCGAGTCGAGCGTAAAGGACCCCTGGCGAATCAGACTCGGATCAAGCGCCACGCCTGCGGCGCGCAAGCCGGCCTCAAAACCGCGACGGCGGTCATAACCGGCCGCGCGGTCCGCTTCGGTAACTCCAATATAGGCAATCTTGCCGTCCACGCGACCCGCAAGTGCATGGCCCAGCTCAAAGGCGGCCTCGTAATCGTCGTGATAGACGCACGCCGCACCCTCAACATTCTGGCCGATCAGCACGATCGGCACGCGGCACGACTCAATCGCCCGACGATGCTCGTCGGTGATCATGGTTGCCACCAGCACAATGCCATCGACTGGGTGATTTTGGAACAAATCGAGGTATTCGAGCTCGCGATCGGCCGCGTTGTCGGTGTTGGCAAGCAGCATCTGGTAGCCACGGCGACCGAGCACCTGGCCAATGCCGGCGGTAATGCGGCTCACGGATTCTGAGTTGATCTTGGGCACGATGACGCCGATGAGCTTGGTGGAGCCGGTGCGCAGCGCGCGAGCCTGGCTGGATCGAACGTATCCTGTCAGCTCAATCGCCTGCTTAATGCGCTCGGCCTTATCCGTCGATATGTAGCCACCGTTGAGGTAGCGCGAGACAGCGGCGCTCGAAACGCCGGCCAGCTCGGCCACATCCTTCATCTTTACCACGAGTACCCCTATCATTGAAATCGCTTTCACCATGATACCCAACCCTCGCCCGAAAAATATTCGACCGGAAAGGTCTCAGCGGATCATTTCAACCGCCCAGGTTGAGCAAACGCCAGCGATCCACCGCCGCGTGCATGTTTATGTCAAACGTAATGCGCGCGGTGCCCTCATCCATCACCCACGGCTCGCGTTCGTAGTCCACGATGGTCCGCGGGCGCATCATGTTGCAGATGCACTCGATGTAGAACTCGCGACGGAGCGGATAGGGAAAAGCCCAATTCCGGTCAATCCCTTACCGGCAACCACAGCGAATTAAGACTGAGCAACAACACGTCAGTAAAGTTACATACGAGCAGAAAATCGCACGCAATTTCGCCTTTTCTTTATTGAGATGTAAATTTTGACAGGCCGAATCTTACATCCATGCAAATGATGAAAAGGGGCGGCAATTCAAAAGAAAAGCCGCCCCCGCAGGACGCAGGCCCGTAGGTTGACTGCGTCAATACCGCTAGATTCGGCCTAGTATCCTATCGGGCCCCAAAAGGTCAATCCAGTTAAAGACGGCAGGCAGCCCGAAACAACATCTTTCATGAATCTCCAGTCCCATCAAGCCCGATCGAACTTGACCGTCAAACCAGATACGGCCCAATCACATCAAATATCTCGCCAACCTTAGTTAAAGGGTTTTGCGCAGATGGCTTAATGTTACCCAGTTCCCTATGGTACGCGACGAGGCGCCCAGCACGCTGCAATGCTTCGCCTCGCCTATCATCCACTGCCCCAAACATCCCGTCAAGGTTCTTGCGGTACTCGATGCCCAAATTCTTCGACATCTCCTGCGCGAGGGCATGCTGGCAGTCGGACGCGGACAAATGCGCGGTCGTGTAGCGAAAGTGCAGAAGCGGCCACAGCTCGAAACAGGGGTTGGACCACAACGCGTGGAAGGTCCTCGAACCATCAGAGAGCTCGTTGCACTTACGCTCCATCGCGTCGAAGTCGGACGCAGGGAAGTCATCCTTGTCATACACGAGCCACACGTGGTCGAACGTCTCGGGCGCATAGAGGCAGTGTTCGACGGCGAAGTCGAGCAGGTCGAGCGTATGTTTGCCAGTCCCCTTAACGACTACGGCAACCTTCCGCTCGTTTGCTGCGCCCAACGCGGCGCGCACGCCCTCGAAGTAGCGAGGCTCAGTCTCCTTGCCCTCAGTCACCACGAGATGGCGCGTCATCTGTACCATGCGAGAGCGTCCCTCGCGCTTGCCGCTGCGCCAGTCCCTCGACTTTTTCGCGGCCATACTAATCCCACTCCTCAATGCGCGTGAGATACGGGTCAGCACCATAGCGGCCAGACAGGTACTGCTTGTCGAATGCCGCGTTCTTGCTGACCAAGTTACCATTTGCCTCGTGGATGTCGGCGAGCGACCATAGCTGGCTCGCCTCCCCCTCGCCGCGTGCAGCAAACCATATCTCGTCGCGGCGAAAAACATCGTTTCGCATAGTGGACACGTCCTGAGACGAGAAGATAAGCTGCGCGCCGCTCTTGTTGACTTCGGGATCTTTGAACAGCAGAATCACGTAGCGCAGGAGCTTCGGATGCAACTTGGCGTCGAGCTCGTCGACAACGACGGTACCGCCGCGTTCGAGCGCCGCCAGCAGAAACGACGCCAACCCCATGAGCTTCTGAGTACCGGCCGACTCCTCGGACAGGCGCAGCTCATAGCCCTTGCCGTCCACCTCATGCTTTACGAAGACGCGCTGGCCGCGCCATTCCGGAGCTTTCTCAACCCTAAAGCCATCGATACGTACGTCAACGGCACGCAGAAAACGCGTGATCTCGAGTGAGTCATCCTCGTCGAGCAACTGTTCGAGCATCTGCTCCAGATAGGAGCTGTTGTAGTTCAGGAACACCCCATCAAGAAACCAACTGGCGGCCTCCTTGATCACCGGCGCGTCAAAGTTGATGCAGAGAAACGACAGGTATGGCAGGCTCGGGTTGAATCTCGCAGCCGTCACGAGCTTACGCAGCGTGGGACCAAGCTCAACCCCCGTGCCCTCGCGCTCGAACAGCATCGCCGTGCGTGACGCCCCCAATTTGCGCCGCCACAGTCCTTCGGACACGATCTCGTCCGCATGCACGGACAGGGCATAGCGGTACTCATGCTCACCCGCGCGATAGTAGAGCTCGAACTCGGTGGGCTTAGCAGCCGACACGTCATCGAACTCGAACGCAGAGCAACGAGGTATCGAAGATCGGTTACCTTCTGGCGCATCAGTGCTGGCAGACAACAACCTGATCGGCCTTGCTACCGCCGAACGAATATAGTCAAGAGCCTCGAGCAGGTTAGACTTGCCGCCAGCGTTAGGCCCGTAAACCGCAGCCACCGGAAGGAAACTCTGCCCGTCAGGACACTCTATGAGGGAGCGCTCGAACTCCCTCATCGATGTTGCCTGCATGGAAAGCACAGTTTCGTCGCGATAGGATCTATAGTTCCTGAAGGTAAACTGGCAAAGCATCGTCCTCAAAATTCCTTTCATTGTTTTGAAAAGATATTTCAGAGTTTTTATTTGATTATAGACCTTAAATAGCATCAATCAAGTGTTTGCAGCATACTTCCGGCAGGCGTTTGCGGCTGCGGACACGCTAATCCATGCCCGCGGCCGCAATGGCGTCAAGCCCCTATCCTCTCGGCGGGAAGGGATCGTGCCCATGGGAATCCTTTGCGCGGATTCTGCCATCGGGACGATGGGTGATTAGCTCAGAGTGCTGATTAGAACTAATTTGACGACCGCGCTTTATAGCTTCGCCCTGGGTCGTCGTAACAAAGGAAGCGCGACGCGCCCCCTCGCCCTTAACCTGCCAATTGCCATCCGCCCGCTTCGTAACGTGCTGGTTTCTACCTTTCATACTCACCTCGCCTTCACGACCGATTGGTTAACGCGCTCACAGCATGAGGCTTGTAGCAAGTTCACTCGTGCCGCCTTGCTTAAAGCATAACTACTGACGCGGACATAAACTAAACCTGAAAGACCTCGGTGTCGGGTCTCGAAAAAGCGCAAGCCAGCCTCATACTGAAGCCGCCGTATCGCGCATAGCCCAATAAGCGCGGAACATAACGCCAGGACAAATACGCCTCATCCACCTCAGCTCTCCCCTCCCCGGCTCAATCTGCTGATGTCCACTTAAAAGTAGTCCGAATGGTCATCGAGAATTGAGCACGGTGAGCATTAAGAATTGAGTAGTTTAACCAGAAGAGCACGCCCCAGATGCCGATAACGCACGGCGGGAAGTGATACGAGCGGAATTGAGCTGAGACAAGAGCTGCCGTTTAAATCAGGGACCCTGCACCTCCGCGCCTGCAACACCATTCACAATGCAATCAAAGTGGGCCGTGTGGCTAAAATCGTGCGGCCCGTCATTCCCTCACAAGCAACTCAAAGCACTCGCGGTCTCTTGCGATAAGGAAATCCCAGGAGTCATTTCCATACATAAGCGCGCGATTGAACACATCGACTGCGAAGGCATCAATGTGAGAAATACTCACCAAGCGGTCATTCTCTGATTTCTGCTTTAAGACCACTCCATATCGAGGGCTCAACGGAAAATAGATGCTGTAGGGATCGCTTTCCTGAATGTCCGACCACTCAGGAAAGATGGGCAAAGACGAGGTTATAAACTCTGACCCCTCAGACGCAACAAAAAAGCCGCAATCCATTCTAAGCATCAAAGAAACCAGCGAATGAAGCGGGGCGCCCTCACAGAACTTAAACAAGGCAGCGTCCTGAATAGCAAGCTCTACAATCGATTCAAACTCCTCGCCAAAACCCTCGGCATCCATCTCTTTTCGATCAATTTCAGTAAGGAATCCTTCTGCTTCCAACTCAACCGCGTAGGATGCAGCATTACTTCTTACCCTTTTGAGATATTTTGGGCTCCTTACGAGTAATAACGAAATGAAAAGTATAAGACGTTCGACCAGCTCACAGGTCTCATCAGTGTCAGAAAACCCGCCGGCGTCCAAATGCTCTATAAGCAGCCTGTAATCGTTCGCAAGGTCATTCTCCATCTTGCTTAGTGCCTTTTCAGCAGACCCCTGTTCAATAAATCGCTCCCCATCTATTGGGGTCTGTCTCTTTACCTCATGAAGGTACTTCTCGAAACAAATGCCTTCCGGTTTAGATTGAAATATGCGACCCAAACCACTTGGCTCACGCTTCACCGCATAAAGAAAGCCATCTTGATTAGTAAACGACTTCAGATAAAAACGCGGCAGGTAGTGCTGTTTCTTAACATCAGACATATAATCGCCTCCACAAAGCGTCCTTACCCCTGCCAAAACACCAGGAAGAAGGCCAACGTATAAATCATGGAAAACAATAGCCCAAAACCCGGCAACCGTTATGCCGACAGGCCGAAGATGGCAACGCGCCGCAATATGCGATTAAAGACAACCCGCTGGGAACATACTTGGAAAGCAGCACTGTCACCTTCGGCTATTGCCAGTTTCCAAATTACTTCATCTATGCGATAAGGGAACGCTACACCCCAACTAAGAGCCTGATTGGCAATCCATTCCTTGGCAAATCGTATTGGCTTTTGTCAAAACGACCGGATACGCCAACTCGCAGAGACGTCGCATCATCCGTGGTCGGCCCTTGAAAACCGAGGCACGGAGTCTAGATGAGGACGGTTCGGCCTTTGTTTCAGCTAATTCGGTCATACCTACAAAACACGACACGAATACCCGGACCACTTAAGCCTCATACATCAGGCAAACCAGAACGAATATGAATCTCTTTGGCAGTGATCCCACATCAATGCCCGCAACGGTTGGCACTACAGCGAGACCTAATCACACGGCACCACTTCCAACACGCGTCTGAGGAACGTAGCCCCGCTGAGGTTGCGCAGGACAGCCTCAACTGTGAGCTCACCCCCAATTTCGTTATTAGCTGACAGCAGCCGACACTCCCCTGCCCGGAAACAGCCCCCGGAACGCTCCACAGACATGCACCCCCGGCGCCGAGGGCGATCACAACCTCCGGGCAACACCAGCGACCCACACCACTCCCGCACGAGGGTCCCGCCAGGAACCTTTACCTTGGTAGCAAAGAACCTGGCCGCACAAGGCGGTCCGAGACATCACTAACCAAGAAAGGAAACGCCATGCCCAAAGACGGCATCGCATACCTACTCAAGTTCGCGCCCAAGGAAGCATACATCGACGACCTGATAAGCGGTCATCTCTACATGAACGCGGCCGGCTACTACCATGGCTTGCCTGGCGAACAGGGCGATCCGCTCGAAGCTTCCATGGCTCCCGGGGCGTGCCTCTACAGATATACTTGACTGCCTATCTACTGCATGTACACGGTCCGCGAGAACGATATCGTCAACAACACTGTGAAAATCCCGAAACGCATGATCCAGGAGTTCGGATGCGAAGACGGATGGATCGGCATTGTGCAGTACGGCAGATTCGCGCGCCTCGCCGACAGACACACCACCGACGACGGAAGCATCTACGCCCACGGTCCCATCTCCTACGGCGTTCCCGGGCCAAACTGATACGCGAGATCTTTGAGGGCATCCCGCACAATCTCGTTATCAAAACACCCAAGTACGCATATCAGAAGGAGTATCGAATCATCGGGTCGCGACCGGTCGAATGTCGCCTTTTACCAGACGAGAATCACCCAGGCTGCAAAATTGAAAAATACGACCACGCAGAACTTGACCTAAGCAGCAGCCTTGCGGACTTTTCCTGGAAGGTCTCGGTGGCGAGTCTCGAAGAAGCGCGAGACGGCCTAATGCTGGAGTTGCCGCATTAGGCATAGTCAACCCAACGCGATCCACAACGTCACCGGGCAACCATCCCCCCTCCCCAACATTCCCCAGAAAGTTCGCTGATGTTGACTGGGGTTCCCGTAAAATAAACCGCAACAAAATATGTGCGGAGTGCTGGCCTGGAGCTGCCTTCGGACCCTATTGGCTGCTCACCGAGAGGCTCCGCAATGAAACGACCCCTTTACTACCTGCTCTGCGCGATCGCGTGCACGTCCATGGTCAGCTCGACGATGCCCGTGGCAGCCATTGCGGAAGCCATGCAGCCTCAGGCAACAGCCGAGCAACAGGCGCAAGACGCCGACACGAGCAGCGACACAGACAAGGCCGAAGACGGCACCAACACAAATGCGACAGCAGATACCGTAGAGGACAGCACCGCAACATCCACCGGCACCAGCGCAGTCAACACGGAAAGCGCTGGCGGCACACCGCCGCTAACGCCGCAGACGCCGCCACCCCCGACACCACCGCCGCAACCGGCACGGCCACCACAGCACCCGCCCCATCCCTCCGAGCCCAGACCAACCCCACGCCCGAGATCATCTCCGCCACGTCACAAACCGGCTACGCCCACTCTGCCACGGCAACCCAAAACGGCGTCACCTTTACCGTCTCGTGGAACGACGCCCCCGCGGGCGCCGCGACGACCTTCCACGTAACCCAGGCCAACGGCTCGTCCCAGGCCAAGGCGCGCATGGACGTGCCCACCTATTGGGACGGCGACAGCCATGAGAGCGTCTGCGACCCGTCGCGCCCGGCATGGGCCAGCTACTACAGCCTGGGCACCGCGGGCCACGACTTTACCTTTGACTTCACAGCATCGGGCACATACCGCATCTACTTCTACTTTATGGACAACGACAGAAACGACCCCCAAAACGACAAGGGGATCTACTACCTGCGCACCACGGCGGAGGTGACCGTAAACGACGCCGCCCGCCCGAGCGTCACGCAGATCGTCAACGACGCCGTGGACCTGTGCAGGCAAGAGACAAACGGCTCGGAATACGACATGGCGCTATGGCTCCACGACTGGACGCTCGACCAGCTGGAGTACGACCACAACCTCAACTGGTGCTCGGCCGAAAGCGGCCTCACGCGCCACCAGGGCACCTGCGAGAGCTACCAGCGCATCTACTCCAAGCTCCTTGACGCCGCGGGCATCGTCAACGGCCGCATCACCGGCAACGGCCACACCTGGAACGCCGTAAAGATCGACAACAAATGGTGCCAGATGGACCTAACTTGGGACGACACCAGCGACAACTGGTACGGAGACCTGGACCAGCGCCATCTGTACTTTGGCCTGACCGACGAGCTCATGGCAATCGCCCACTCCGACCACACGGCTAACTACCAAAAGGGCGACTACGCCTACCGCTCGACAGATCTATCCAACAATTACTTTGTGCGAAACGGCAAGGCCGATGAATGGGCAGAAAAGTATGCCGACCGCATTCAACAGCACTTGGATGCCAAGGAAGAGAGCTTTTCCATCGATGCCGACAACCAGTCCTTCCCGCCGAGCATCTCGGGGATTCAGAACTGGATTGTTGCTTATGCTATGAATCAGAGGGAGTGGAAGAACGACAACGCCAAGGTAAATCTCACCGCGACTTCCAGCGTTACCACCGAATCGAGCAGCAAATGGGCCGCATTCTACGACTTTGAAGCCAAATACGCGTCAACAACACCCAAAAGCTGGCGACTAGAGAATAGCATCTGGTATTACCTTAACGCTGACGGATCGTACGCAACCGGCTGGCAAACAATCGACGGCACTCGCTACTACTTTGAAGATAGTGGCGCCATGGCAACCGGCTGGACTGAAATCGGCGGAAAGCGCCACCTCCTCACGAGCTCGGGCAGGCCGGCCGCAAAGGGCTGGTTACTACTCAACGGCACCTGGTACTACGTAATCGACGACGGCGAGGTTGCAACCGGATGGCGCAAAGTCAATAACGCATGGTACCTGTTCGACGACAAGGGCGAGATGGCGACGGGCTGGCGGGAGGTGTCCGGGAAGTTATACTATCTGGCCGATTCAGGAAAGCTGGCATCACCCCGCTGGCTCCTTCTAGGCGGAACTTGGTTCTACTTCGAGGACGACGGGTCGGCCGCAACCGGCTGGCAAACAATCGACGGCGCACGTTATTACTTTGAAGACAACGGCGCCATGGCAACCGGCTGGAAGGAACTAGACGGGAAGCGTCACCTCCTCACGAACTCAGGCAGGCCTGCCGCCAAGGGTTGGCTGCGGCTTGACGGCATCTGGTACTACGTAGTCAATGATGGCGAGGTCGCAACAGGTTGGCGCAAAGTAAACAACTCCTGGTATCTATTCAATAATAAAGGCGAAATGTTGACAGGCTGGCAGGAGCTGTCCGAGAAGCGGTACTATCTGGCCGATTCAGGAAAACTTGTCGCACCCGGCTGGCTGCTGCTGGATGGAACTTGGTTCTACATCGAGGATGACGGCTCGGCCGCAACCGGCTGGCGAGAAGTCAACGGAGCAAGGTATCTGCTCGGAAAAGACGGATCCATGTTAACCGGATGGCAGGAAATGTCAGGAAAGCGCTACTACCTCACAGAATCCGGAAGATTTGCCCCATCCGGATGGATGCAGCTTGAGGGTGTCTGGTATTTCGTCCAAGCCGATGGATCGGTCGCAACCGATTGCTGGATAGGCTCCTATTACGTAGATAAAACCGGGAAATGGATTCCAGCTGCTCAAAAATGACAGCATAAAGTGCCAATTTGCTCAATTTGTTCGGAAATACTTTACAAAAATGTGAATTCGAACAAATTCAATTCCATTTGTTCGGTTTTAGTCTATTATTTCAAATTGCCGAACAAAGGAGTAATTCATGCAGCTAACCCATAAGCAGTTCAACGCACTATATGCCCTGAGCAAGCATCCGGGCATTACGCAGAGGGACCTCGCCGATCAATGCGGCATTGGCCTCGCGACCGCAAATGCCGCCGTCAAGGACCTCTCGGAAGCCGGACTCATTGAGGGCG
This sequence comes from Collinsella aerofaciens, assembly GCA_008671285.1. The sequence goes on from RPYR01000237.1 coordinate 19,609, forward strand.
CCCGCCTCACGCCCAAGGGCATGGCCGCGCTAAAACCCTACGCCGTAGACAATGCCGTCATCCTCGCGGCTGGTCTTTCCAGTCGCTTCGCCCCCATCTCCTATGAGCGTCCCAAGGGCCTTCTCAAGGTTCGTGGCGAAGTCCTCATCGAGCGCCAGATCGAGCAGCTTCACGAGGCGGGAATCCTCGACATCGTCGTGGTCGTCGGCTACAAGAAAGAGTCCTTCTACTATCTCGAAGACAAGTACGGCGTGAACATCGTCGTCAACCGTGCCTACGCCGAACGCAACAACAACTCCTCGCTCATGCTCGTGCGAGAGCTGCTCGGAAACACCTATATATGCTCCTCGGATAATTACTTTGAGGAAAACCCCTTCACCGACCATGTGTGGAAGGCCTATTATTCAGCCGAGTACAACCAAGGACAGACACCCGAATGGTGTCTGGAGACGGGCGCTCACGATCGAATCACCAAAGTGACGGTCGGCGGCTCCGATGCATGGTACATGATCGGCCACGCCTACTTCGACCGCGAGTTCTCCGCTCGCTTCCGCCAGATCCTGGAAAACGAGTACGACCTCCCCCAGACGCAAGACAAGCTCTGGGAGGATCTCTATGCCGAACACATCGGCGAGCTCGACATGCAGATCCGAAAGTACGACCCGCCCATCATCCATGAGTTTGACTCACTCGATGAGCTGCGCGATTTCGACCCCCTATTCCTGGAGAATCTCGACTCCGAGATCTTCGACAACATCGTTGCGGTTCTTGGATGCGACAAGTCCGAAATCAGAAATGTCTACCCGCTCAAGCAGGGACTTACCAACCTCAGCTGCCACTTTACGACCGATGACGGCGAATGGGTCTACCGCCATCCCGGCGTGGGCACCGAGCTCCTCGTGGACCGCAAGGCAGAAAAAACCGCGCTGGAGACGGCGCGAAATCTCGGCCTCGACTCCACCTTCGTGTTCGAGAACCCCCGTCGCGGCTGGAAAGTCTCCCGTTTCGTGACGAACTGCAGGAACCTCGATGCACACGACGATGCCCAGCTTGCACAGGCCATGCAGATGGCGCGCAGGCTCCATGAGAGCGGTGCGCAAGTCGAGCGTGCATTCAGCTTTTACGAGGAGGGCAAAGGCTACGAGCGGGCCATCTTAGAACGCGGGCGCATCGATGTGCAGGACTGGCCCGAGATGGAAGCGCAGGCAACGAAGCTCAACGACATGCTTGTCGCCGATGGGGGCGATCCCGTCCTGTGCCACAACGACTTCTTCGGCCTCAACTTCCTCGTCAGCGAAGATGGCCATATCGACCTCATCGATTGGGAATACGCCGGCATGAGCGACTATGCCAATGACTTCGGGACGTTCTGCGTCTGCGAGCAGCTCTCCGAGGACGAGATGCGCAGCGCACTCACCCACTACTTCGGCCGCACGCCCACCGACGCGGAATGGCGCCATAACTTGGGCCAGGTCGGCATGGCGGGCTGGTGCTGGTACGCCTGGGCCCTGTTAAAGGAAGCCGAGGGCGACAATGTCGGCGAGTGGTCCCACATCTACTACCGCTACGGCAAGACCTACCTCAAGAAGGCCCTTGAGCTATACGAGAAGTCCGGTAAGTAAGTAAACCAGTCACTTTGGCAAACAAGAAAAGAGAAGAAACTATGCATTACGGCATACTCAGCGGTGCTCTTTGGGCACTGGACACTACTGTGCTCTCGATAGCCCTCGCGATGTCCCCGTTTTCCGATGGAACCGCAGCCGCCATCGCCTTCGCCGCGATCGTGAGCTCCGCATTCCACGACATCCTCTGCGCCCTCTGGATGACGATCTATTCCGCCATCAAGGGTCAACTCGGAAAGGCCCTGGCTGCAATTAAAACCCGAGACGGCTTGGTCGTGGCAGTCGGCGCCTTGCTGGGCGGCCCCATCGGCATGAGTGGCTACGTAATGGCCATCAATCTCATCGGCCCTTCCTATACGGCAGTCATCTCAGCCTTCTATCCGGCATTCGGAACGTTGCTCGCCGCGATAGTCCTCAAGGAGAAGGTAACCGTCCCGCGCATGGTTGCGCTGGCGGCGGCGCTCCTTGGCATTATCGGAATGAGCGCGGGCGCACTCGGTTCTGACGCAATGACCAACCCCGTACTCGGCATAGCCTGCGCGCTCCTGTGCGTCGTCGGCTGGGGTTCCGAAGCGGTGTTCTGCGCCTGGGGCATGAAGGGCGATAGCGTCGACGACGAAACCGCGCTGCAGATCAGGGAGATGACTTCCGGCCTTGTCTACGCCTTGATCGTTCTCCCAGTATTCGGAGCATGGGGCTTTGCCGCACAGGCGGCGCCCACCATGGCGACGGGCACCGTCGCCCTTTCGGCACTCGCCGGCGTGGCATCGTACCTCTTCTACTACAAGGCCATCTCCAAGATCGGCGCGGCAAGAGGCATGGCACTCAATATTTCCTACTCAGCTTGGGCGGTCATCCTGGGAATTGCCCTCGGCAATGTCCCCGAGCCTCTCGAGATCGGCTGCTGCGTTCTCATTCTCGCGGGCACCGTTCTTGCCGCCTGTGACTGGAAAGAGCTGTTCGGGAAGACGGCAGCTCGTTAGATTCTGCGCAGTACAGCTACTTAGAAGTCGTTCACTTCGTTGTATGGTGTTGCCATCACGCTAATCTCGATGGGTCAGACTTTGCTGGTGGTCGGCCTGTTCTGGGTAGGTTCCCTTGTGGACATAATCGAGATGAATGCAAGGGATCCTTCTGTCAGTCGCCTTTAGAGAGGGCTCATAAATAAATGGGGTGTGTTGGAAATTTCAACACACCCCATTTATTTGAGGACTAAAGAGTCGCCAAGGCACTTCGCCACGTCGCGTCCAAATGGTCAAATTATCCATGTAAGGAACCAGTGCAAAATCGCCCTTCTATTTCATGTTCGAACACACCAAAGACACGAAAAAGAAGGGCGACATGCATGCAATTTTGAAACCAAGTTTAATAAAAGCCTCGATGATGCTGAAGGCGGTCACAAATAGCCCGAAGGCCAGCACCAAATGTTTACTATCAGTTTCGATCCTTCCGGCAATGCACACAGCAAACTCGAACCCATTCGGATGCTGAGCCATATTGCGCCGAATATAAGAAACGTCTAGATCTCGCAGCTCACAAGATTAATCTTGCTCGCGTAAATAAGCACCCAACTCGGCAAAAGAATCCGCTAGGCCGGTCTTGGGTTCCCAACCTAGCCCACGCAATCGTGCAGAAGATAGACGCAAATGCACATCAGGTGCATAACCGGCAGAGTTTGACTCGTCAACATCAATTACAACATTACATTTATCGCCACCAAGAATGTCACTTGCCAGCTCAGCTACAAATCGAATAGTGCCGTGAGATTCCTCATTGGCAATGTTGTAGGAAAGACCAGCCTCCCCACGCGCGAGTAAAGTTAAAAGCCCCGCCACACAGTCGATTGTATTTACATAATTACCCTCAGATAGACCATGAGTCCTCAAAACGATACTTTCATCGCGCATGGCAGAGCGGGCAAACTGAGCAAACGCTCTATTCTCACCTGGCAAGACACCCGCCCCAAAAGTCTGTGCCAAACGAGCGCTAAGGGCCTGAACGCCATGCTGAGCCGCATAAGCTGAACATAGACACTCGCACATACGCTTTGACTCCGGATAGCAGCTGCGAGGAGCTGTAAGGTCTATCCAACCCAATGCAGATTCGTCTGCCACTTCCCCGTCAGGCAACGTACCGTAAACCTCCATCGATGAAACATACACCATACGCGCGCCCGATCTACGAGCGATCTCTAGCATGGCTTCCGTTCCTCGTAGCGACATCAGGGCGACATCTGCAGGACACTGCACCATTACCTTCGATTTAGTGACCGCAGCAGCATGAAGGATGAAATCGGCAGCATCGATACTGGGTTCATCTTCAGCAAGGTCGCATCTAACAACCTCAAGTTTCCCAAGTTCAGAATAGCCCTGAAGAACAGATGACAATTTAGCATCATCGCGAACTACCGCAACGACTACGCACCCCAGTCCCATACGGTCATCCGCCAGCAAAAGTGCTTTGCAGACAAGTGAGCCAATGAGCCCCGTGGCCCCGGTCACCGCGATCGTCTTATTTCTGAAAGGTTCGTACAAACTCTCATCAATTCCGGCCAGCAAGCCGTCAAGCAGCTCAGATCTCATGCATTCTCTCCTAGATACCGTAAATCTGTTCGTTCTCGCGGGCGTTCAAGATGGCCTGCAGCGAAAAGAAGTCCCCGGGCGTCGTAACCTTTATGTTCTCATCGGGTCCCTCGATGGACGTCAACGCGCATCCCCGTTCGAACATCATAGAAGCTGAATCGATGTAATCGTGCTTTCCAGCGGCATCGGCATCGCGATGGGCAGCCAATATCTGATCGAGCCAAAAGCTCTGCGGAGCTCTTGCCAACCTAAGGTTGGAGCGATCGGGTATCGAATCCACCGCACCGTCCGCGCCTTCGACGAGCACCGTCTCCTTGGCTCGCACACAAGTCACGGCAGAGCCCGTTGCCTCTACAGACTTAATATTATCGGTAATCAACTGCGCATTAATAAGCGGACGCACCCCATCATGAATGAGCACTACGGAGCGCTTTCCATCGGCAATCTTCTCGGCCGCCAATAAGCCCTGGAAAATGGATTCCTGCCCGGTAGAACCGCCCGGCACCACTGCGACAACCTTCGTCATATGGCTTGCGTTCAACAACCCGCGGCAATAATCCAACCATTCTGCACCGCTCACAACAACAATCGCATCGATCATGGGGTGTTCTTGAAAGTGCCGAACTGTGCGCACAATAATAGGCACGCCATGAATGCAAAGAAACTGCTTCGGCAGATCTTTTGAATGCATGCGCGAACCCACGCCGCCCGCAAAAATAACCGCGATATTCATAGTCTCACCCATTGTCTTTCTCATCTTCCGAGAGGATGCCGAGAAAACGCACAAGCCGTTCGCAGCTTCTCGCGTCGCAATCCCCATAGAATTTACTTCTTAATGCCCTTCGCTCTTCGGAATAGCAATCAGACCCTACGGCCACTTCTCTGATAAAGCTGCACAAGCCTTCGTAGGTCATGATTTTAGAGCCGGGCATATAGTCCTCCGGATGATTGATAAGCCCGACCTTGTACTCATCTAAATCAGAAAGCACAAATGCGAGGGGGCGATTGAGCACCAGGTACTGATACGCAGCACCCGAATAGTCGCTAATTAACGCCGAAGCTTCAAGCATCAAATCATAGTTATCGAAGGCTGACTTCCTCACAGTGTCACCAGTGAGCAATACAACATTTCCCAATTTGTCTAAACCAATAGAAGACACGTCTTGTTTCGGATGGAGCTTGACAACGAGTACCATATTGAGCTTCGCTAAGAGCTCATTCAAATCGATAAGACGGCTCTCGCTATCAATCAGCGGTACACCATAAGGGAGAATTGCATTGGAATCTTCCCTGCCATAAGCGACCCCTTTTCGAAACGTAGGCATCCAAAGGATAACTTTCTTGGCAGAATGCGTATTAGACGCGTAACCACTAGTGTGCCTTCCGCTAAAAAGTCTATCAAGATCGGGATAACCCAGATGAAGAATTTCGGTACTCTCGGCATCGATGCCACACTCATCGATGAAATAGTCATCCATCTCGGGGGTCAAGCCAAGTACATAGTCAACTGAGGGAGAAACCTCCACTAAGCCCTTAGTCTCCTTCAAAGAAAACGCAGCGTGCGTCATATACACAGATACTTGATCTTCGCGGACCTTATCCGCTACAGTGCAATCCGCCGTCAGCCACTTGGCCGTACAGATTGCCCATGCCTTCTTCCAGCTCGGGCCGTACACAGACACACAGCTCACGTTCTTGGGAAGATGAGCCGGAGCGTCGTGGTACAAGCGCCACACGATTTTGATTCGATCGTTGTATCCGTTCTCGATAAGCCAGTCGTAAAGAGCCCCGCCGTTACAGTCAAAGTCGTTGTGACTCTCAATAACAATCTTGTTCTCGAGCGTTCGCCCGCGCGTCAGCAACGCGACAATCGACACCTGTATCTTTGGCAGTTTGAACAGCCAAATTACCTGCAAGGCCCTGCGGAGGCCTTTCTCTTTCAGATATGTTAAGGGGTTCATTGGCCTAGCCTAGCCTTTCCTGCGAACGACGGTAAGAATCTCACGACGCTTGACAAAGAGACAGAGAGCAAGCACAACGAGCACGGCATATCGAACAATGGCTATGCCGTAAACAACGTCCATCCCGAGCGTCATAGCGATGACCAAGGCGACAGAAAGAAGCAGATACTTACCTGAGTAGACCTGCCGGCCCAACTCTACGCGGCAAATGCGGGCGCTAAACGCCCAATGCATGAAAGCAAGTGCCATATACGAAGCGAGAGTCGTCCATGCCGCAGCTTTATAGCCGAACAGAGGGATAAGTGCCAAATTAAGTGAGATGTTCAGAACAGCAGCACCAATGGATGCCGCAGCGATCAGCGAAGTTTTCTTGTAGAAGTATTCTAAATTGCTCATCATTGAGTAAAAGAATATGAAAAACACCGACGCCGACAACGGCGGTATGACATCGACAGCGTCCGAATACTCTGGTCCCGCAAATACGGCAAGAATCTCCGGCGCAAAAGCCATCACCATCACAGTGAGAGCAGCGACAAGCGCCATTATTAAGTATCCGCTCTTCCTCACACCATCGACTCTGCCTTCATCGAGTTCCTGAAAAGTGTACGGGCAGTAAGAGTCGTTTATTGCTGTAACGACGATAACCAAAGCCATGGCGATAGAGTACGATACGCTGTAAAGTGCTGCGGCGCTGTTGTTCACCATCTGGCTGATCATCAGCCTGTCTGACTGGTTCAACACGTAGTGCGAAAGAAAATGAGGCAGCAGTGGAAGAGTGAAGCTCAGGCCATACTTCCAGTATTTTTTGTTAAAGAAGCATTTGCCTCTCGCAAAGATGAGAACCATAAGAATAGCGCCCGGTAAACCCTTAGCTACAACATCCATTATCACGCGTGCCTCAACCTTGGCATCGGTACATAAGATGGCAAGAATACCAGCTCCCAAACTGAAAATATTGCTCCCCAGGGTAACAGCAACCAGCGCACGGTAGCGGTATTCGAATCGCTGTCTCGCGCTCCAAAAACTAGAAGCAGTATTCAGCGCAATTTCTACAAAGAGCAAATACACCAAGAACGGCGTGAGCCCCATCATTTCAGACCAAAATTCCGGAGCCACGCAGAAGATTATGAAAAAGATGAGAGTCAGCACAGAAGAAAGTGCTAAAAGCGAAGATTCGAATTGATTCTCATTAGCCTTAAAATCAAGCCTGCCTCGATTGAACGCACCTCCGAAAAGGTTCAACGTGCAGAATATCGTCATGATGGATACCCACGACTGGAAAACACTGAATGTTCCGTATTGATCCGTCGACATTATTCTCGTAAGAATGGGCGTCGCCAAAAGCGATAGACCCTTATTCAGAACATTACACACAACGAACCAAACTGCAGCCTTAGCAGGTGCGGACATCGTTCTATATTTAGAAAGGAAATTCAAATAAAACTCCAGTATTACTCAACGTTTTATAACTCAGCATTAATGGAATCGGCCAAGCCGCTTGAGCTCCTCGTAATGCTCAACGTTTCTCTGCTTAAACGGAACGGCAGGATGCCCACCGGCAATCGAATATGCGGGGATATTTCTACAGACAACACTGCCCGCTTGGATAACAGCGCCCTCTCCAATAATGACCCCACCTAAAATAATGACGTTATTGCCAAGCCAAACGTTTTCGCCAATTGTCACGTCTTTGTCGATCATTCGGTTGCCGTAGGGAATTGCATCATCGTGATCATAATCATGAAAGGAGGTAATAATTTGACATCAAGGCCCAGAATGGAAGTTGGCACCAACTGTTATCCTGCCATTACCCGACATCGCCATGCCATTGAAGCATACGTTGTCCGAAAGATATGTCTTATGCGTAACGTAAGACTTGCCACCAACATAAACACGTCCCTCGCAGACGGCGGCGGTATTCTTAATTTTCTTGGTGTAATAAAATCGTGCCAGCTTCTGCTTTAAAGCGCTAAATTTCATTTTCAACCTTTTCTCGAAAGCATTCCCTCACGCGTAATGAAGGCCAACATAATAAAAACGTAGCTATAGGGCGTAAAGCTATCGAATACCGTCACGAAAAGAAGTGCGCACAAAACAGATATCGCCACTTTCCGAAAGCTCACATCCAAAATCATGTTCACCTTTCCCGCAATGGAACAAAGCATCCAGACCATAGCAAGCAGAAGGACAATACCGCCATCGATTAAGCATTGCATTACCTGATTGTGCGCATAGCTCATACCGGCGCTCCAAAAAGTCGTAATAACCGAGTTCTCAACGCCATAACCAAAGAGGGGCGACTGGCGAAATAAAGCATCTGCAGAATCCCAGACAAACAATCGACCGCTGAAGGTCCAGTCAAGATCGGTCCCCATGAGCGGACTCTGTCGGCGGATTGTTAGCATTACGACCAACATGCTAAAAGCAATAAAAAAGATAACGACTATACGAAAATCCAGCTTAAGCAGAATAGGACATATTTTGAGTAGAAGGAGAACTACGGCAAATACGAACAAAGCATAGTGTGCAGAATCTGCGTCAGCAGTCACCATGCAAACAACAGAAAGGCCAAGAAGCAAAAATGCAAACGAAGGGTTAACCCATTTTTTTAGATAGAGAAAGCAGGCTAGGGTTATAGATAGTAGCCCGTACTGACTAAAAACCTGCACATGGCCAAGCATCGTCATATGCAAGCGGCCCGCAAACAGCGACGAGGGAACCAGCAATTGCAATAGAAATAGAACCATCAGAACACGTGCGCAGGCAACGGCATATACTCGTAACTCGTCTTCGGATAAACTCAGCATATAAACTGAAACAGCGGGAAAGAAAAGAAGTTCTTGTAAACCGTTTGCAACTCCTTTGCTGGATAATACCGTCACGGAAATAGCCATTAAAAAATAAATTACTATACCAGCGGGAATGTTTAAAGATAGCTCTCCATGGCACACGCGAAATGTTATATCGAGCAAAACAAAATACAACGCCAGCATTGCCCACAGCGTCGTAACGGTCTTATATCCAGGAATAATAGAACCCAAGCCCTGCGGTAGGAGAAGCGGAATCAACACAAAATAACGAATCAAGCTTGCAATGCTCTTATTTGCTATTGATGTCCGCCGAGGCACTGTAGAATAATTAACCATTATGAAGAGTCCTCTTAATTTTCTCTATCCGTTCAACTCCGAATGAATTAATCAGAAAGCGTCGGGTCTTATCCCAGCGACTTCCCCATGAATTCGCATACAGGGAAATGGACAAAGTCTCATCACACATGAGATTCAGCGAATCGCCAGGAGCAATAGGATCAAAATAGCGTGAAGGATAAACAGTCAATCCGTCAAAACGCTCAACATCTCCCAACCCGTCCCCCGCGTAGCCGTGGGAGCGTACTACACGATCATTCAAATAAGGGCAGGCTAAATCCTTAGAATGCTCCCAGTCAAAAATTAGCCCATTGTATTGTGCAAGCATCTCATGTACCACTGGGTTCGCCTTGGCACAGCCAAAGCCGAGTCCAGTGGTACACAAATGTCCACACTGTTGGACCCCTATATAGCACTGGCTATCCAACAGCCCATTTAGGGGCTTAAGAAGCTGAACGTCAGTATCGAGATATATTCCACCGTTGTCATAAAGAACCTTGAGCCTTGCCCAGTCAGAAACAAAAGCCCATGCGCCCGCATCATACGCAGAAGCCACAAAGGGATGCTGATGAACGTCGAAATTAGACTCATCCCAACACTGAACCTCAAAATCGGGACAAACTTTCTTCCACGATTCAAGGCATTTACGAGCAGTACGCGGAAGCGGGTTGCCTCCGAACCAGCAATAATGAATAACTTTGGGAATCATCAGACCCCATTTCTCACGATTCTAATATTTCTCAATCAACCGAGCGGGATCGCCGTGCACAGCCCGGTTCCTAACAACACGCAGGCAGGAGCGCCCCATTTAAGAGACCTAACAATTCTGTTTATTGTTGCCGCAACATGAACGACCACAATCATTGGAAGGGTTGATACGCCAAGCCTTCAACCCATGAGTGATGCGTTTATCGACGGGCGGGAGCGTCATATAGTCCCCGTACATTAATGAGAGATAGCAGTCGAAATCCTTGAAGCCCAAAAACCGCTCGCCTTCGAACTCGTACTCGACAAGATCGTTGAAAAGGCTCGCGGGAAAAACCTCAAGCGAGCTGCTGACCGCCCACGACAAATCAGCGGCGAAACCTTTGGTGGAAAAGGATCCGTTATCCGTTAACGCCCTGAGCTTACCGAGCGCCCACTGTTGAAGGGAGGTACGCCTGGCAACCGTACCAAGAACAGTCTTGATCCAACCAGCGACCCCTGGCTGGCCCGAACTCCATCTTGACGCTTGAAACAGGTGCTTGTATCGAACAGCGGCATCCCAGGCTTTGTTGGCTTCGGCCTCGCTGTCAAACGATACGATCGGGAAAATATCAATCCAGACATATTCACGTATGCCCTCAGCAATGTACGCAGACTTCACCTCGATGCTGGTATCCACCAGCTTTTCAAAAGGAATTGCAGCGGAACCTTTAAAGTTCAGTTGACTGGCAAGCCCAATATGGGAATGTTCTTCTCCAATTCGGGAGGAAAAACCAGCTATAAAACTCTTATAGTCTTCGACAGGCATGACGACATCGATATCGTCATCCCAGGGGATGAACCCCTTGTGCCTAACCGCACCGAGCAGCGTGCCGGCACTCAACGAGTACCGCAATTTGTTCTTGCGGCAATAGGAATCGAAAATGCGGAGGAGGCGCAGCTCGGCATCTTTCACCTCTTGCATGGATAAATACTCGGTCGGCATATTACGCCCCTTTAGTCATATTCCTATAGCGATCGGAAAGCTGTTCGTAGAGCGACCGCGTGGTGTAACCCGCTTTATCAAGAAACGGAACGTAGTCGACCTTGGCGGTAATTTCCCTTTTGCCGGCGCAGGCTTGCAGCAAATCGGCCCACTCCCTGTCGGAAAGCGAAAGCCCTGCTCGCTGGAGAAGGCCTGTCAGATCGGCCTCCTGGGTAACCGCGTCAGAGCTGAGGATGGGCAGTCCATTTGCCTGGGCCTCAATGAAGGCAATCGGGAGCCCCTCGTGGAAAGAGGGGGCAAGCAGCGCATCCATGGCGCTGTAGTACCTCCAGATATCGTCAACGGTACCGATGAAAACCGCCGATTCGCCCAGCCCCAATTCAGCCGCCTTCTCCTTCGCAAGGGGAAGTTCCTCGGCTTGGCCGAAGAGCAGAAGGCGGGAATCGGCCTCACTGGAGCGCAGCTGATTGAAGATATCGAGGGCGCGCAGGGTGTTTTTCGCAGGAATGCCTGCCCCGACAAACCCTATGACGGTGGCATTCCCCGGGATCCCAAGCCGATGTCTAACGGCAGCCCGGTCAGAGGGCGAAAACCGGAATTTATCGGAATCGACCCCGTTGTGCACCAAGGCATAGCCAGCGCCCCGAAAGAGATATTCACCTGCGACCTCGCTGCATGCCCAGCGCTCACTCGCCGCCAGGAGGAACCTCTCTATCATGGCCACGTTGACCATATTCTTCAGACTCGAGGTGCTGCCAAGCGCGCTGTTATGGCAGTGCACGATGCGCGAGGGAACTCCGGCCTTTTTCGCCTCAGAGGCGAAGACGAAGCCGAGTGCGTTGTTCGTGTGAATCTGAACGATATCGAAACGGTGCTTCGACAGAAAAGCGCCAAGGCGCTTCGCCCCCAGAGTGCCAACCAGCAGCGGACTGTAGCTATCGATTAAAGGACCGAAGAATCGCTCTCCGAACCTATCCCCTTCGACTCTTCCCACCGACAGCACGCTCTGCTCGATATCGGGAGCCGGGCAATCGAGCATCGTGGAGACGAAGGTCCTCACCCCGCCCCTGCCGGGCCCTAGCTGTTGAATGATGTGCAGGACCCGAATCATCGCGACCTACCTTCCAACACGTCGCCGATCCGCTCGCTCGCATGACCATCACCGTAGGGGTTCGAGGCATGGCTCATGGCCGCATACTCCCCCTCATCGGAGAGCAGACGACTGAACTCGCGGTAGATGACGTCCTCCTCGGTGCCCACGAGCTTCAGCGTGCCGGCGGCGACTCCCTCGGGGCGCTCGGTGGTGTCGCGCATGACGAGTACGGGCTTACCCAGACTAGGCGCCTCCTCCTGGATGCCGCCCGAGTCGGTGAGGATGAGGTGGCTCGCCGCCATGAAGTTGTGGAAGTCGAGAACCTCGAGCGGGTCGATGATATGCAGGCGGTCGAAGCCGTCGAGCTCCTCGTGGGCGGCCTTGCGGACGAGCGGGTTCATGTGGATCGGGTAGATCGCCTTGGTGTCCGGGTGCTCCTCCATCACGCGGCGGATGGCGCGGAACATCCGGTGCATGGGCTCGCCCAGGTTCTCGCGGCGGTGCGCCGTAATGAGGATGAGGCGGGAGCCCTCGGCCCACTCGAGCTCGGGGTGGGAGTAGCCCTCGCGCACGGTGGTGCGCAGGGCGTCGATGCCGGTATTGCCGGTGACCCAGATCTTGGACTCTGGCTTGCCCTCGTCGAGAAGGTTCTGCTTACTGGCCTCCGTGGGGGCGAAGTAGTACTCGCTCACGATGTCGACCGCCTGGCGGTTGAACTCCTCGGGCCAGGGGCTGTAGATGTCGTGCGTGCGCAGGCCGGCCTCGACGTGGCCCACGGGTATCTGCAGGTAGAAGCACGCGAGCGCCGCGGCGAAGCTGGTCGTGGTGTCGCCGTGCACGAGCACGACGTCGGGCCTCTCGTCCTCGAGGACGGCCCTGAGCTTGAGCAGCACGTCGCACGTGACGTCGAACAGCGTCTGGCCAGGCTTCATGATCGCCAGGTCGCGATCGGGAGTCACGCCGAAGACGCGCAGCACCTGGTCGAGCATCTCGCGGTGCTGGCCCGTCACGGTTACGATTGTCTCGAACTCATCCGAACGTGCCTTCAGCTCGTTGACGAGCGGGCACATCTTGATTGCCTCCGGTCGGGTGCCGAAGACGAGCATGATTTTCTTCTTATCCATTGGCCTTGCTCCTCTTTGCTTCCTTACGGAGAAGCATGTAGAAACGGGTGTTGCCGACCACGTAGCGCCTCACCAGGCGCTTGGGCTCCTGCATCATGCGGAAGAGCCACTCCAGGTTCGCGCGCTGCATCCACATCGGGGCGCGCGGGATGTTGCCGGAGACGACGTCGAACGAGCCCCCCACGCCCACGAAAGCGCCCTTGGCGCCCAGCTCGCGGAAACGCTCGATCAGGCGTTCCTTCTTGGGCGAGGTGATGCCCACGAACACGATATCGGGTTGAGTCTGCTCAACCTCGGCGACCACGGCGTCGAACTCGTCGTCGCCGAAGTAGCCGTCACGGTAGCCCGCGAGGACCATATTGGGATACCTCTCGGACAGTACCTCTGCGGTCTTTGCGACCACTTCGGCCTTGGCGCCCAGCAGGTAGACCCTGTGCCCCTCGCGCTCGGCCAGCCCGCACAGCTCCCACATGAGGTCGATGCCTGCCACGCGCCCGGGCAAGTCCACGCCCAGCTTCCTGGCGGCCATGACCATGGAGGCGCCATCGGCGTTCACGATCTCGCAGCGGCGCACGCACGCGTCCATTTCGGGATCGTCGCGCATCTGCAGCAACTTGTCGGCGTTCACGCCGATCAGGTGGGCGAAGCGCCCCTCCTTGATGAGGGCGTCGGTCGCCTCGACGGTCTGCCCCATCGTCCAGGGGTCGACGGGGGCGCCCAGGACTTCGACTCGCCCGGGAAGATCAACCGTTGAACCGGTGCCTTCGTAATTCCCTATAGTCTCTTTAGCAAGCGCCATTTGCGCTGACAACCTCAATCACTGTGAGTAGGATTATTTTTAAATCGAAGAAAACGCCACGTTTGGCGATATATTCCAGGTCGCGACGGACCATCCCGTCGAATCCAGTCGCGTTACGCTCGGTGACTTGCCACCAGCCGGTGATGCCAGGCTTCACGGCAAGACGCTGCAGGTCGTATTCCGTGTACTCCGACACCTCGTTCGGCAGCGGCGGGCGCGGGCCGACGACGGACATCTGGCCCAAAAACACGTTCAGGAACTGCGGGAACTCGTCGATGGAGTGCTTGCGGATGAACCTGCCGATCCTGGTGACGCGCGGGTCGTCCCTCATCTTGAACATGGCGCCGGCGATCTCGTTCTGCTCCTTGAGATCTGCCAGGCGCTCGTCGGCGTCCTTGTACATGGAGCGGAACTTCCACATGCGGAAGGTTGACAGGCTGCCATCGCGGTGGGTCTGGCCCACACGGATCTGGCTGTAGAACGGGTTGCCCTCGCTCTCCAGGCGGATGGCCGCGGCGAGCACAAGGCTGGGTACGGCGATGACGGCCAGCACGCAGCCGCTAAACGCGATGTCGAACGCGCGCTTGACGGCCCTGTAAGCCAGACGCGATCGGTCCCAGTCCATGATGGATTGCATGGCCTTGTAGCGGCTGGCGCCATCGCGCCGGTCCATGGCCTGAGCAATCAGCGCCGCCCCTACGGGCGCATTGCTCTCTGTTACTTCCTTAGCAGCCAAAGTCAAACAAACGGCCCTGTCCTCCAGGACCCCCCCCCAATCGGTAAATTCAAAAATGCGAACGAATAGCTGGTGCAACGTCTCCCTTACGTTTTGCTGGGAACGTCGAGCGGCAGCAGCTCCCTAAATGTGGAGTCGCCCTCGCCCACGTCTACCAGGCACCAGCGTTTATGACGGTCGATCTTTTTAACGCGAGCCTCTTGCCCCACCAAGGGACCCTGCTCTATGTGCAACACGCCGTCTTCTATGTGAGCTACGCTGTTGCGTACCACGCCGTCGTCGTCCAGCACGCTGCGGTACCAGTCCTGCGCATCGTCGGGCATGGGCATATACGCCCGCTCCCTACTGCCGGCGATGCGACAACCAAAGCTCAACTGGGCCAAAGCCCTATCGAGCGCGGCGGCATCGTGCGTGGCGACGAAGAAATATTCCTTGTACATAGGTTTGATTTGGAGCGACCAGGCGCCGTCCCGCTTAAACCAGAACTCCTTTTGCATCACAAAAGCGTCTTTCATAAGCTCGTGCGGGATAATGCGGCGGACCTTTTCACAGATCTCGCGCTCTTTTCCATTAGGGGTGTGGACCAGATACCAGCGGACGCGACCGTGCTGGCTGTTGGTGGTGGCGCCGTTAAAAGCGCCCGGCAGCTGCTCTTGGCGCCGTGCCGTCTGTTCCATGTTCTCGCCCCCTCTTTTGGCTTTGCGATGCACGCAAATTCAGGGGCGTTTAGAACAGACCTCTCGCTCCCAGCTAGGCGCAATCGCAAAAGTACAGGTTTTTGTGAGGGGTATGGAGATGTATCTACCGGCAGTGCATTTTGCGTAATCTGGACAAACGCTGATTAATTGCTCGTATAATGTCGTTTGTCGAAAAATACAAAAACCTGTACCTTTTTGTGCAACAAAAAAAGCCGCTCAACCAGCGGCTTTTCTAATTTCGACATAAAAAAGGCGACCGCCCTTTGTGGACGGTCGCCTTTGTTAATTGTTGTGAAGCTTGCCTTAGGCGCGGGTCTTGATCTCCTCGGTCACCTTGGCAACAAACTCGTCAACGCTCATCTGAACGGTCTCGTTGGAGCGATCGCGGACGGAGATGTTGCCGGCCTCGACCTCCTTCTCGCCCAGGATGAGCATGTAGGGCACACGGTCGATGCTGCGGGCCTCGCGGATCTTGTAGCCGATCTTCTCGTCGCGGTCGTCGCAGACCACGCGAATGCCGGCCTCCTCCAGCTTGGCGCACACCTCATGTGCGTAGTCGCGGCTCTTCTCAGAGACGGGAAGTACCTTGACCTGCACGGGAGCCAGCCAAGTGGGGAACTTACCCGCAAAGTGCTCAATCAGAATACCGATGAAGCGCTCGATGGAGCCAAAGCACACGCGATGCAGCATGATGGGGCGCTTCTTGGTGCCGTCGGCGTCCACGTACTCCAGATCAAAGTTGAGCGGCATCTGGAAGTCGAGCTGCACGGTACCGCACTGCCAGGTGCGGCCGAGCGAGTCCTCCAGGTGGAAGTCGATCTTGGGGCCGTAGAAGGCGCCGTCGCCCTCGTTGACCTCGTAGTCCATGCCCAGCTTCTCCAGAGCGGTGCGCAGGCCCTCCTCGGCACGAGCCCAGTCCTCGTCCGAACCCATGGAGTCCTCGGGGCGGGTGGAAAGCTCAACGTGATACTTAAAGCCAAACTTCTGGTACACGGAGTCGATGAGGTTGACCACACCCACGATCTCGTCGGTCAGCTGGTCGGGACGCACAAACAGGTGGGCGTCGTCCTGGTTAAAGCAGCGCACGCGGAACAGGCCGTGCAGGGCGCCGCGCAGCTCGTGGCGGTGCACCAGGCCAATCTCGCCGGCGCGGATGGGCAGCTCGCGATAGGAGTGCGGCTTGGAGGCGTACACCAGCACGCCGCCCGGGCAGTTCATGGGCTTAATGCAGTACTCTTCGTCGTCGATGACGGTGGAGTACATGTTGTCCTTGTAGTGGTCCCAGTGGCCCGAGGTCTTCCACAGCTGCTTGTTCATGATGAGCGGCGTGGAGATCTCCACGTAGCCGGCCTTGTGGTGAATCTCGCGCCAGTAGTCCAGCAGCGTGTTCTTAAGGATCATGCCGTTGGGCAGGAAGAACGGGAAGCCGGGGGCCTCGTCGCGCATCATAAAGAGGTCCATCTCGCGGCCGATCTTGCGGTGGTCGCGCTTCTTGGCCTCCTCCAGCATATGCATGTGCTCGTCGAGCTCTTCCTTGGTGGCAAAGGCGACGCCGTTGATGCGGGTGAGCATCTTGTTGTCCTTGTCGCCCTTCCAGTACGCGCCCGAGACGCCGGTGAGCTTAAAGGCCTTCAGCGCCTTGGTGTAGCAGATGTGGGGGCCGACGCACATGTCGATGTAGTCGCCCTGCTGGTAGAAGGTGATGCGGGCGTCGTCGTCCAGGTCGCCGATGTGCTCGACCTTGTACTTCTCGCCGCGCTCCTCCATAAGGGCGATGGCCTCGGCGCGGGGCTTCTCGAACACGGAAAACTTGAGGTTCTCCTTGACGATCTTTTTCATCTCGGCCTCGATCGCGGGGAAGTCGTCCTCGCTGATCTTGACGCCCTCGGGCAGGTCGACGTCGTAGTAGAAGCCGTTGTCGGTCGCGGGGCCGTAGGCAAAGTCGGCCTCGGGGTACAGGCGCTTGATGGCCTGCGCCATGATGTGCGCGGCGGAGTGGCGGATGACGTGCGTGACCTCGTCCTGCGGGAGCTCGGCCACCGAACCGTCATTGTAGAGTGCCTTCATGGGTATGTTTTCTCCTCTCGGATGCCTGATGCAAGTGCGTGCGATGCGCTCGGCGTTTTTGACTTGCATCATTATAGGCAGGTTGCCTTGGTATACAAGCGCCCGCCGCACCTTAATGGCACGGCGGGCGATTTTCTACGCATGCTTCATCGTGTGGGGCGGGGTGTGGGGCGCGCGTGGCTTGCGGCCGGCCCGGCGATGGATGCGTTACTGAATGCGAGTTCGGCAGTAGGGGCAGACCTTCCAGTGCGCATCGAGCGGGCGATGGCAGCTGGGGCACACGTTGCGAACCTGGGTATCGCACACGGGGCAGACGACGAAGTCCTTCTCGATGGGCGCGCCGCACTGCGGGCAGGTGCCGTACTGGGCAAGCTGGCGCTCGCGCAGGGCCATGTCCAGCTCCTGCTCCTCGCGGTCGGACGCATAGGAGTGCGGGCGCAGGACCAGGTAGGCGATGAGGCCCACAAACGGGATGAGGGCGATGATGCCCCAAGCCACGTAGGCGCTGGCGCCGCGGCGGCGAGCGTCGATAAACACATAGACGACCGACAGCACATAGAGGGCGATGATAAAGCCAACGAAGGCATAGACGACGCCCATAAGCTGCGGCGACATGAGCTCGGAGATGTACTTGGACATTACGGGTACCTTTCGGAATATTTACAGTTCGGTCAAGTTTACCACGGGGTTTGTTTATATGGGACCACGGCTGGGTACGGGGCTGGCGCGGACACAAACATCTCAATCTGTAACAGGTGGGAGCGGAATTCGGGGCTAGGTGTTATGGATCGAGACAAACGGAGGACCCGCCAGGCTAACGTCTCAATCTGTAACATCTGGAACCCAAATCCTCGTCTAACTGTTACAGATCGAGACAAACGGTTGCCGTAGTTGTCTGCAGACGAGGTCGCCGATGGTCCTGTGTCTCCCCTCGCCTGCCGTTGGCGGATGCAGCGGGGCTGTTCGCCGCATTGCCGTCGCGCAGGCGGTGCGCACACCGTAGGATAGTCCTATTGACAGCCTGTCAACTCGTCTGGGAGGCACTGTGACGGAAACGTTTGATATCGCGATTGTGGGCGCGGGCATCACGGGATGCGCCATCGCGCGGCAACTCGCGCGGTTTGACCTGTCCATTTGCGTGGTCGAAGCGGCGAACGACATCGCGCTGGTCGCGTCGAAGGCCAACGGAGGCCTGGTACACGCCGGCTACGATCCGGTGCCGGGCACGGTAAAGGCACAGGTCAACGCTCGTGGTTGCGAGTTGTACGGTGCGTGGGCGCAGGAGCTGGGCTTTCTGTTCTGCCGCACCGGGTCGATGGTGTTGGGCTTTAACGCCGAGGACCGCGCGCACCTGGAGCAGCTGCAGTGCAACGGCCTTGCCAACGGCGTACCCGAATTGTCGATTATCGGCCCCGACCGCATCCAAGAGCTGGAAGCGCGCGCGAGCGCCAAGGCGACGTGCGCGCTGTGGTGCCCCTCGACTGGGTTTGTCGATCCGTTTGAGGTCGCCATCGCCGCGCTGGAGAACGCCGTCGCCAACGGGGTGACGTTTATGCGGTCCGCGTCGGTGGAAGCGATTGAAGTCGCGAGCTCGGGCGACGACGCACGCTTTACGCTGGCGACCCCCGCTGGAAGTGTGCGCTGCCGCTACCTGATCAACGCTGCGGGCAACGGCGCCGCCAACATCTCGCATATGGCGGGCGCCGAGGAGTTCAAGATGGTCTGGCGTCAGGGCAACATCGTGGTGCTGGACAAGGAGCCGCGCACGCTCATGCCGCTCTACCCCGTGCCGACGCCGGTGTCGAAGGGCGTTATCGTGACGGGCACCGTGCACGGCAACACCGTGATCACCGCGACGGCCGCCGTGCGCGAGCCGGGTGACACGCAGACCTATGCAAGCGATGTGAACGCGCTGCTGACCGGCGCGCGCAAGCTGGTGCCCGATCTGGATACGCGACGCGTGGTGCGCGCATTTGCCGGCGGGCGTCCGGTCATTCAGGGAACGAACGACTTCTTTATTGGACAGTCGGCCGTGGTGCCGGGGCTGTTCCAGGCGGCGGGCATACAGTCGCCGGGTGTGGCAAGCGCGCCGGCCATTGCCGAGCGCATGGAACTTGTGATGCGTGAGGCGGGCGTGGAGCTGCACGAGCGCGCGGACTGGAACCCAATTCGCCGCGCGCCGGACGACTTTGACCGCGCACCGCTGGCGCGCAAGGAGGAGCTCATTGAGTCCGATCCCGCGTGGGGGCAGATTGTCTGCCGCTGCGAGACGGTGCCCGAAGCCGAGATCGTGGCCGCGATCCGACGCCAGCCGGGCGCGGTTTCGGTCGAGGGCGTCAAGCGCCGCTGCCGTGCCGGCATGGGTCGGTGCCAGAGCGGCTTTTGCCAGAGCCGTGTGGTGGCGATTCTTGCCCGAGAGCTGGACTGCAACCCCAGCGAGGTGTTGTTGGAGGACACAGGTTCTTGGCTGGTAGAGGGACCGCTAAAGGGGGTGCGCTAGGATGGCGGAATTCAAATTGAGCGCGATTGATTGCGGCGATGCAGAAGCCGCACAAACGCAAGCCTTCGACGTGGTCGTCATCGGCGGCGGACCTGCCGGCATGGCGGCCGCGCTGGCCGCTCATAAGGCCGGAGCGCGCGTGGCCATCGTGGAGCGCGAGCAGCACCTGGGCGGCATCCTCCGCCAGTGCATCCACCCCGGCTTTGGCCTGTCGCACTTTAAACAGGAGCTCACCGGTCCCGAGTACGCGCAGCGCTTTATCGACCAGGTGCACGCAACCGACATTGCGCTGTTCCTGAACAGCATGGTGATTGGGATTGATTCAGGCGAGCCTACGGAAGACAACGCGGTCCATACCGTCACGCTCATGAATCCCTCCGGTATGCTGCAGCTCACCGGACGCGCGGTTGTCCTTGCCATGGGTTGCCGCGAGCGCACCCGCAGCGAGATCAAGATTCCCGGCAGCCGACCCGCCGGCGTGTTTACGGCAGGCCTGGCGCAGCGATACATCAATATCGAAAACCTCAAGCCCGGCTCGCGCGCCGTCATTTTGGGCTCGGGCGACATCGGACTGATCATGGCACGTCGCTGCGCGCTCGAGGGGATTTCCGTCGAGGGCGTGTACGAGCTCATGCCGTACGCCAACGGCCTGCGCCGCAATGTGAAGAATTGCCTGGACGATTTTGGCATTCCGCTGCATCTGTCCACCACCGTCACGCGCGTGATAGGACACGATCGCGTGGAGGCCGTCGAGGTGAGTCAGGTCGACGAGCGCCTGGCGCCCATTCCGGGGACCGAGCGCATTGTTCCGTGCGACATGCTGCTGCTTTCGGTGGGCTTGATTCCCGAGAACGAGCTTTCGGTTGCCGCGGGCGTAGAGCTTGACCCACGCACGCGCGGCGCCGTAGTGGACCAGAGTCTGCAGACAGGCGTGTCGGGCATCTTTGCCTGCGGCAACGTGCTGCACGTGCACGACCTGGCCGACAACGTGACGACCGAGTCTGAGCGCGCCGGCGCGGCTGCGGCGGCGTACGCGCTGGGGACCGGCGCGGGCGCCGTTCCGGACTGCGAGCTCTCGGTCTCCCCTGCCGGCATCGCGGGCTACGCGCTGCCGGGACGCATTACGACTGTGACACTCACCAGACTCAACTTCCGTGTGCGCCGACCGGTCGATGCCGCCCGCGTGAGGATCTTGGCCAACGGCGAGGAACTGTTCGCCGGCAAGGTCCGTGCGTTTAAGCCGAGCGTAATGGAGAGTTTCCCGCTACCGGCAAAGGTGATTCAACGTGCACTCGACCTGGGTACCAGCGAGATTGTCCTGTCCGTTGACCCCGTTGAGGAGGCGTAAACTATGAGCGATAACGTGATCGAAACGCTGAGGTTCAACTGCACGACCTGCCCATCCGAATGCCTCCTGACCGTAGAGGTGGAGCGCGACGCCAATGGCGCCGTGGTAGAAGTGCGCTCCGTAACCGGCAACAACTGCCCGCGCGGCGATAAATTCGCACATCAGGAGCTCACCTGCCCCATGCGCGTGCTCACGACGACCGTGGCCGTCTCCGGCGGCGACGAAGCCCTGCTCCCCGTGCGCACGGCCGAAGCCATCCCGCTGGCACTCCACGCCCAAGCCATGGCCCTCATCCGAGGCCTAGTCGTCAACGCCCCCATCCGCATGGACGACATCGTGCTAGAGAACCTCCTAGACACCAACATCAACCTAATCGCCAGCATGGACATCGACCCAGCCTAAGCAGCTAATTAGGGACAGGGCTCTTTTAGCTACCCCGCCAGCCACCCCGCCCTCCTCCGCAGTTGCGGTGAAATACGGACTGTTTTATGGCTTCAGGCCGCTAAACGGGGGTGCGGACAGAAAGGTGGACCGCGGGGCGGTCCGGACTGGAGGTTCGCATGTACAGCAGGGAGAAGGTCGAGCTCTTCCTCCTGGCGACGGAGGACGGCATGGGGC
>RPYR01000149.1 GCA_008671285.1 Collinsella aerofaciens
ACCATATGTTGATTAAGCTGTTCCGAATCAATCCCTGCACATGCCTCCTTGGCATAGAAAAGGGGCGCTGTGCATAGACAGCGCCCCTGTAAAGGCGGCATGCTCCCTACGCCAGCATTAAATGACAGGTTCAAAGGATTGGGCCCCATGCCCTCTCAGCCTTGTGGTTTGCACCGCCGGCACTCCCGCATCGAATCTGTTGTTCCCTATACTAGCGCACCTGCCAAAAAGGGACAGGTTTATTTTGGCAGGTCGTTACAATAGGTAGGACCGATACGAATGGGGGCCTTATGATTAAACTTGTGCTGACCGATATGGACGATACACTGATTCCAGCCGGGCATGACGGCGCCAGCGACTACGCCATTGAGGGTATTCATGCCATGCAGGCGGCGGGTCTGCACTTTGGGCCGGTTTCGGGTCGTCAGCCGTCCGCGATGGGCTGGATGTTCAAAAACCGTTCCGAGTGTTTTTCGACCGGTGCGTTCTGTAACGGCCAGGTGATGTTTGTCGACGGCGAAGTAGTCGCTTCGCGCGCAATCGACAACGATGCTCTGATGCGTTTGGCTGACTATCTGGAGCAAGAGACCGACGATACATTTCTAAAAGTCTACAGCCTGGGCGATGACTTTTGGGGCAACGATGCCTATTGCGTGACGAGCAATCCCGAGCGTGTGCGTCGCGCTATGGAGTCGGGCGGCAATGCGTGGCTCAAAGGCGAAGAGGCCCCGTGTCGTCCCGTCGTCGATGGCGCGCCGGTGTTTAAGGCGAATATCTGGAGTGCCCGTTCGCGTGAGGAGCTCGCGGAGCTACGCGAGCGCGTTGCCGTTGAGGTGCCGGAACTCTCGCTTGTGTTTCCCAACAACCGAGTGCGCCTGTTCGACATCCTTCCGGATGGTTGGGACAAGGGCTGCGCTGCGCTGGAGCTGGCGCGCGCCTTGGGCCTGACGCCCGACGAGGTGGCCGTATTTGGCGATTCCGATAACGATCTGCCCATGATCGATGCCGTTCCCAACTCCGTTGCAGTCGCCAATGCCAATGAGGCCGTCACGGCTGCCGCGCGCTGGCATATCGGCGCCGCGGCAGATGATGCGGTCGCCGGGGCTCTGCATCAGATTGCCGCCTGCGCCGCGACGGGGGAGATGCCGCCGTTTATGCGTCAGGAGGGTGCAGCCGACGCGAATTTCGCGAACAGCTAAGGAGACAGCCATGAAGCTCCAGCAGCTCAGATATGTCGTCAAAGTTGCCGAATGCGGCAGCATTACCGAGGCCTCGCGCCGTCTCTTTGTGTCGCAGCCTTCGATTACCGCGTCGATTCGCGATCTCGAAAACGAGATGGGTGTGCACATCTTTGAGCGCACCAACAAGTGCGTCATTGTGTCCGAGGAAGGCGAGACCTTCTTGGGCTATGCGCGCCAGGTACTCGACCAGGCCGACCTGCTCGAGGGCAAGTACAAGGGCGCATCCGAGCAGGTGCCGCACTTTAGTGTGAGCTGCCAGCATTATTCCTTTGCCGTCAACGCGTTTGTCGACGTGATCCGCGAGTTCGATGCCGCGCGTTACGACTTCACCCTGCGCGAGGAGCAGACTCACGAGATTATCGAGGATGTCGCGCATATGAAAAGCGAACTGGGCATCCTGTACTTATCCGAGCATAACCGCGAGGTCATCGAGCGCATGCTGGTGGCCAACGAGCTCGTGTTCGAAGGACTCTTCTGCGCCACGCCGCATGTCTTCGTCTGCGCCGACCATCCGCTGGCGGACCGCTCCAGCGTGACG
The DNA here is from genome assembly GCA_008671285.1 of Collinsella aerofaciens. The sequence goes on from RPYR01000149.1 coordinate 1,780, forward strand.
CTCGAGGATCTGGAAGACTACCCGTTCCTGTCCTACGAGCAGGGCAGCTACAACTCGTTTTACTATTCCGAGGAGCTGACCTCGACGTTCGAGCGTCGCAAAAATATCCGCGTGCGCGACCGTGCGACGTTGTTCAATTTGGCCATGGGCCTCAACGGCTACACGGTATGCTCGGGCGTGATCAGCCACGAGCTCAACGGCCCCGGCATTATCTCGATTCCGCTCGACGTGGACGAGTACATGGAGATTGGCATCATCACGCGCAAGAACACGACGCTTACGCGCTACGGTCGGGCCTATATCGACGCGATTCGTCAGCATATCTAGGCTGCTGTGCTCCGCACGGTTCAAGTCTCTTTATGACAGTCCAGACTGATATAGGAAACATCTATATCAAACTGTTATAAACGTATATTTTACGATGGTCATATGAGCGCTCATACTCTGTCCCAGTAAAGCAACCAATGCAAAGGGAGATATCTATGAGCACTTCGATTCAACCGAACGCGCCGTTTCGCGCCGATATCGTCGGCAGCTTTCTTCGTCCGCAGGCTGTAAAGGGCGCCCGTGCCGCCTATGTCGCGGGTAAACTCGACGCTTCCGGCCTTAAGGCCGTCGAGGACGATGCCATTCGCGATTTGGTGGCCAAGCAGAAGGCCGCCGGCCTGCAGGTGATCACCGATGGCGAGTTCCGCCGCAGCTACTGGCACCTCGATTTTATGTGGGGCCTTAACGGCATTGAGCGCCGCACCTCACGCACGGGTTATATGTTCCATGACGAGGAGACGACGGCCGACACCGCCGTGGTTACCGGTCCCATTAGCGGCGAGAACCACCCGTTCGTCGAGCATTTTAAGTTCGTCAAGGCGCTTGAGGAGGAGGGCCAGGTCGCACGCCAGACCATTCCGGCGCCGATCCAGACGTTCTCTGAGGTCACGCTCGATCGCTGCGATGGCCAGCAGGAGAGCCTGCGCGCTGTCTATAAGACCGATGAGGAACTTGCCGACGCCATTGCAGCCGCTTATCGCACGGTGATCGCCGACCTGTACGCAGCAGGCTGCCGCAACATCCAGTTTGATGACTGCACCTGGGGCATCTACTGCGATACCGATTTTGTCGCCAAAACCGGCATGAGCCCGGTCGACCTGCAAAAGGTAAGCGAGCTGGGCGTGGCGCTCAACAACGCCGCCATCGAGGGCAAGCCCGACGATCTGGTTATCAACACGCACGTGTGCCGCGGCAACTACCACTCCACCTACGCTTTTGAAGGCGGCTACGACCCTATCGCTCCGTATCTGTTCGCACATGAGAATGTCGATGCGTTCTATCTGGAGTTCGACACGCCGCGCGCCGGCGGCTTTGAGCCGCTCAAGTACGTCGCTCCCGGCAAGAAGGTCGTGCTGGGCTTGGTAACCACCAAGGCGGCAGAGCTCGAGAACGAGGATGTTATCGTCGAGCGCATCCGCGAAGCCGCTAAGTACGTGCCGCTCGAGAATCTGTACCTGTCGCCCCAGTGCGGCTTTGCCAGCTGCGAGATTGGCAACAAGCTGACCGAGGACGAGCAATGGGCGAAGATCGCGCTGGTCAAGCGCATTGCCGAGCGCGTTTGGAAGTAACGCTAGCGTTTGCAGGTGGCGGCGCGTGCGAGGCATTGCGTATCGCGTACAATGGTTCGGATCGTATCGTTCGGGCAGGTTATCCGATATGCCTGATTGCCCTTCCATTCGAAAGGACATCCATGTCCCAGTCCTCGATGCCCACCGTATCTGAACTCGAGGAGACTGTCGAATAGCAGCTGCGTTCAGCCAAATTAAAAATGGCGTCCATGCGTATGTACGCTTGGACGCCATTTTTAATGCGTCAGTATCCAGCGGATGCCGCGCGCCATGCGCAGGTCAGTTTGGGCAAAGTGATTGCCGGGGTTGAGCTCCAGCGTTGTTGGAATGTCACGCTCTATAAACAGCTCTTCCATCGCGCGCGTGTCGTCGAGTACGTGCCGCATCATGCGGTTGGGCGTCTTGGTTTCCTTTTTACCGAGCGACAGATAAGCGGCGTCGGGCGTGGCTGTCATCGTGCGCTCACGCGCGTAGTCGATAAAGCCGGGGAACCACAGCGACCCCGATGCACTCGCCGCGCGCTCAAAGACATCTGTTTGCCAAAGTGCCCACAGTGCAAAAAGACCCGCCAACGAATAGCCGACAACGCCGCGCCAGATGGGCGGTTGCGGGAGCGATGATTCGGCCTCTGGGATTATCTGCTTCAACAACTCGTCAAGAAAACCAGCAGCCTGTCCGTCAAAGGGCTCGGCATCTCGTATAGTTCCGTCGCATTCCCAGGGGCTCAACTCGCGATTCCAATCGAGTCCTCCGATGGCGACAAGGGTGAATGGCGGGCAGTCGAGCTCTCGGCAGCGCTCGTAGACTTCACTACCGTCGCCCATAACCACGGGGAGGTAGATGACGGGCGCGCCTTCTACACACTCTGAATAAACGGTTATCTGCTTCTGATGCGCTTCCAAGGTAGGCTTCTCTCGGTGTTGTGATATTGACAGCCTCAATTGTCGCACGCTGGCACGGGGGCAGACGCTAAAAGAAAGGCGCGGAGCCGCTCGATGCGATTCCGCGCCTTGTTGTTTTGCTTTGGCAGACTATGCCGCTACGCCACGAAGAAGTAGACGAGGAAGGCGAGGGCTGCGATCCACATGAGCGGCTTGATCTTGGAAGCCTCGCCCTTAAAGAGCGCGACGATCACGTAGGCGATAAAGCCCAGACCGATGCCGGCAGAGATAGAGTAGGTGAAGGGCACGCCGGCGACAATCATAAACGCCGGGAAACCCTGCGACACGTCGGACCAGTCGATCTCGGAGGCCTCGCTCATCATGAGGTAGCCGACGTAGACCAGAGCACCGCAGGTGGCAGCGCTGGAAACGATGGTGACGATGGGGGAGAAGAACGCGGCGAGAATGAACAGCACACCGGTGGTGACGGAGGTGAGGCCCGTGCGGCCACCGTCGGCAGCGCCGGAAGTGGACTCGACGAAGGTGGTGATGGAGGAGACGCCCATGAAACCGCCCACAGCAGCGGCGGCGGAGTCGACGATCAGAATCTCCTTGATATTCTCGACGTTGCCGTCGTCGGTGAGGAACTCGCCCTGCTTGGCCACGGCCATCGCGGTGCCCATGGTGTCGAAGAAGTCACTCATGAGCAGCGAGAACGAGATGACGAGGAGCGCGGGGTCGGTAAGGACCTTGACGATGGCGGGCACGCCGCCGGCGTCGGCGATGGGGCCACCGATGCTCGAGAAGTCGAGCGGGGCGATGATACCGGTCGGAGCATGGGTCACACCTAAGGGGATACCGGCGATGACGGCGACGACGATGCCGATGAGCAGCGAGCCGGGGACGTTGCGGCAGGCGAGGGCGACCGTCACCAGGATGGAGATGATGCCGACGATGAAGGTGGGGGAGGTGATGTCGCCCAGACCGACGAGTGTACCGGCGCCAGCGGTGATAATGCCGGCATCGCACAGGCCAATCATGGCGATGAACAGGCCCAGACCCACCGAGATGGCGTGACGCAGGACAACCGGGATGGCGTCCATGATGGCCTCGCGCAGGCCGCAAAGCACGAGCAGCAAGATGACGACGCCCTCAAGGAAGATGACGCTCATGGCCACGTGCCAGTCACCGCCGCAGACGGTGGTGGTGATTCCAGCGATCATCGCGTTGACGCCTAAGCCCGACGCACAGGCGAGCGGGCGGTTGGCGAAGATGCCCATGCAGATGGTCATGATGCCGGCGCCTAGGCAGGTGGCGCAGGCGAGCGCTCCCGCATCGATGCCAGCGCCCGAGAGCACCGCGGGGTTGACGGCGATGATGTAGGCCATCGCCAGGAATGTTGTCAGCCCAGCGCGGAGTTCGGTCCCGATTGTGGACTTGCGCTCGCTGACGTGAAATAGTTCGTCCATGCATACCCTTTCCTTGCTCGGCCCCGAGTTTAGGCCGATTGACACGAACTCACCCACTATAGCCCCTTTACGACGCTGTTGTTCCTCGCATGTTGATGTTCGGCGCTTTGTAGCAGACGGACGGTATTTTTCGCATGAAAATGTGTGGGTACCGTATACTTAAGCGGTTACAACGACCCCTATGGAGGAACGTATGATTAAAGAGCTTTGCCACGACGAGGCTATCCTGTCCCAGCGTTGCGAGGTTGCGACCGTCGAGGACGAGTCGGTTGCTCAGGACCTGATCGATACCATCAAGTCGCTCGACGATGCCGGCTGC
>RPYR01000247.1 GCA_008671285.1 Collinsella aerofaciens
ATGTATCTTTGCTTCTGCTGGACGCTGCCGGCTGTACGCAGATTAACGCGCGCTATGGACATGTGGAGGGCGACCATGCTCTTCAGGTTGTTGCGACGGCGCTCAAGGATGTCTGCTCGGCGTCTGGTGGCTTTATCGCGCGTTATGGTGGCGATGAGTTCGTGGTGCTCCAAAAGGCAGCGGCGGAACAGGATATCATGCATCTGTGCGCGACAATCAACGACGAGCTCGCGCATGCCGAGGTGCCGTATGCATTGCGGATGTCCATCGGTTGCGCGCGGGTCGGCGATAGTGTTGATACCTGGCAAGACTTACTTCGCGCTGCCGATGCGGAGCTCTATCGCGTCAAGGCCGAGAAAAAGAAAGCCGGCATCCAGATACGCTAGGAAAAGGGTCGCACGCTTGCGTGCGTGGCGGCCCTCAGCTCATCGATGTATTCCATTAAGCTAAAGTGTGCAAACGCCCTCCCTAAAAAGGTGAGCTCGCTAGGCTTTTTTGGGTTTGTTGACGATGATGATGCCGCCGCAGACCAACAACAGGGCAACGATGACGGTAACGGGGCTCGTGCCAGCGCCCTCGCCGAGCAGCAGTGCGCTCAACAGCACGCCAAAGACTGGGTTCATAAAGCCAAAGACCGACACGCGGCTGACGGGGTTGACGGCGAGCAGGCGGGACCACAGCGAGTACGCGACGGCGGAGATAAGCGCCATGTAGATGATGAGCGCGATGGCGGGGGCGACTTCGGTGGGGGACAATGTGCCGCCCATCAAAAAGCCGATGGCGGTGAGGACCAGGCCGCCGACTAAAAACTGCCAGCCGGCAAGCAAAACACCGTCGTGCTTGCGCGAGAAGATGCCGATCAGGCAGGTCGATAGGGCGCCTGCAACAGTGGAAGCCAAGATAAAGCCCTCGCCGTCGAGCGTAAAGCCAAAGGTGCCGTCCGCGCCCGAAAGGTTGACGAGCGCGACGCCGGCAAAGCCCAGCGCACAGCCAAGCACCTTGGCCGTATTGAGCTTCTCGGTGTGAAATGCCAGGGCGGCAAAGAGGATTGCGAGGAAGTTGGCGCTGGCCTCGATGATGGAGCTCGACATGGCGCTGGCGCGCGAGAGGCCCAGATAGAAAAAGAAGTACTGCCCGATAGTCTGGAAGAGCGACAAGACAAAGATGGGCTTGATGTCGCGCGCTTGCGGTATGAGGGGGCGGCGTTGGGCCGCGCTCATCCCAACGATAACCAGGGCGCCGGCAAGCGTAAAGCGTAAACCTGCAAAGAGCAGCTGCGAAGCGCTATCGTGCGCTGGGATGCCAAAGAGCGCGTAGCCGATCTTGATGCAGGGAAAGGCCGATCCCCAGAGTGCACAGCAAACAAGACAGCCCAGGATGAGTCCGGGCAGGGTGGCGAGATACGGCTTGCGGCTTTCCATGATGTCCTTCTCCTATACGCGCAAAGCAAAAAAGAACCCGCCACCGGGGGTGCCGGTGGCGGGTGTTGTTACCCGAGGGGATTGTACCCGATGGGAAAGGTTTAAGCGAAGTAGGCCACGCCGCTCTCAAAGATCGGCATGAACTTATCGCCGGGGACATGCTCGGGCACGTTGCGGTACAGGCTGTCGCCGCGACGCTCGGCATGGCCCATCTTGCCCAGGACGCGGCCGTCGGGGCTCGTGATGCCCTCGATGGCGAGTGCGGAGCCGTTGGGGTTGACGGAAAGGTCCATGCTGGGCTTGCCGTCCTCGCCCACGTACTGCGTGGCGACCTGGCCGTTGGCGATCAGCTGGGCGAGCACTTCGTCGTTGGCGACAAAGCGGCCCTCGCCGTGGCTGATGGCGACGGTGTAGGGGTCGTCCAGGCTGCACTGCGACAGCCACGGGGACAGGTTGGACGAGATACGGGTGCGCACCAGACGGCTCTGATGGCGACCGATGGTGTTGAACGTAAGCGTGGGCGCATCAGGCGTGGCGTCGACGATGTCGCCGTAGGGCACCAGACCGAGCTTGATCAGGGCCTGGAAGCCGTTGCAGATGCCCAGCATCAGGCCGTCGCGGTCCTTGAGCAGGTCGCGGACTGCCTCGGTGACCTCGGGAGCGCGGAAGAACGCCGTGATGAACTTGGCGGAGCCATCGGGCTCGTCGCCGCCCGAGAAGCCGCCGGGGATCATGACGATCTGGCTTGCACGGATGCGGCGGGCAAGCTCGTGGGTGCTCTCGGCGACGGCCTCGGGCGTGAGGTTGTTGATCACGAAGGTGTCGGCCTCGGCGCCGGCGGCGCGGAAAGCGCGGGCGCTATCGTACTCGCAGTTGTTGCCGGGGAACACGGGGATTACCACGCGCGGGCGGGCGATCTTGGCGCCGCCGTACACGTGGATATCCTTGGCACGGAAGTCGATGGTCTCGACCTCGGCGGACTCGCCGGCGCTGCGGTAGGCAAAGACGCCCTCGATGCCGCTCTCCCAGGCTTCCTGGAGCTCGGAGAGCTCGATGACTTCGGAGCCGGTGTCGATGACATAGCCCTCGACGGTGGTGCCCAGGGGCTCGACGACAACGCCGTTGGCGACCTCGGGCAGCTCGGCATCCTCGGCGAGCTCGACGATAAAGCTGCCGTAGAGCGGGGTGAAGAGGCTCTCCACGTCCACGTCCTCGGCAAGCTCGATACCGATCTGGTTGCCGACACACATCTTAAAGAGGCTCTCGGCGCCGCAGCCGTAGCCGGGCGTGGAGACGGCCAGGGCGTCGCCGGCGGCGGTGAGCGCCTCGACGGCGTCAAATGCGGCGAGCAGCTGCTGGGCATCGGGACGGTAGTCCTGGCCATAGGTGGCGGGGGCGATGCGGACGACGCGGTGCGTGAGGCCCTTGAACTCGGGGGAGACGGCGCGGGCCGCCTTGCCCACGGCGACAGCGAAGCTGATCAGGGTCGGCGGAACGTTGAGCTCGCCGGCCTCGTCCTCAAACGAACCGCTCATAGAGTCCTTGCCGCCGATGGCACCGGTACCCAGGTCGACCTGGGCCATAAGGGCACCCAGGACGGCTGCCATGGGCTTGCCCCAACGCTCGGCCTCGGTGCGCAGGCGCTCAAAGTATTCCTGGAAGGAGAGATAGGCGCGCTTGTGCTCAAAGCCGGCGGCAACGAGCTTGGCGATGGACTCGCCCACGGACAGGTAGGCGCCTGCAAACTGGTCGGCCTCCATCAGGTAGGGGTTGAAGCCCCACGCCATGGCGCTTGCCGTGGTGGTCTCGCCGTCTACGGGGAACTTGGCGACCATGGCCGAGCTCGGGGTGAGCTGCGTCTTGCCGCCAAAAGGCATAAGCACGGTTGCGGCACCGATGGTGGAGTCGAAGCGCTCGGAAAGGCCCTTGTTGGAGGCGACGTTAAGATCGGTGACGAGCGAGGTCATGCGCTCGGCAAGTGTGGTGCCGGCCCAGCTGGGCTGCCACACGCTGCGGGCGCAGACGTGGGCGACCTGGTGCTTGGGTGCACCGTTGGAGTTGAGGAACTCGCGGGACAGATCGACGATGGCGACGCCGTTCCAGGCCATGCGCATGCGCGGCTCGGCGGTAACCTCGGCGATAACGGTTGCCTCCAGGTTCTCCTCGGCGGCGTAGCCCATGAACTCCTCGACGTCACCGTCGGCGACGGCGCAAGCCATGCGCTCCTGGGACTCGGAAATGGCGAGCTCGGTGCCATCCAGGCCGTCGTACTTCTTGGTCACGGTGTCAAGGTCGACATACAGGCCGTCGGCAAGCTCACCCACGGCGACCGAGACGCCGCCGGCGCCAAAGTCGTTGCAGCGCTTGATCAGACGGCAGGCGTCGCCGCGGCGGAACAGACGCTGCAGCTTGCGCTCGACCGGGGCGTTGCCCTTCTGGACCTCGGCACCCGAGGTCTCGATGGACTCGGTGTTCTGGGTCTTTGAGGAGCCGGTAGCGCCACCGATGCCGTCACGGCCGGTGCGGCCGCCCAGCAGGATGATCTTGTCGGTGGGGGCGGGGCACTCGCGACGAACGTGGTTTGCCGGGGTGGCGCCCACGACGGCGCCAACTTCCATGCGCTTGGCCACGTAACCGGGGTGATAGAGTTCATTAACCTGACCGGTGGCAAGGCCGATCTGGTTGCCGTAGCTGGAGTAGCCGGCGGCAGCGGTGGTCACGAGCTTGCGCTGCGGCAGCTTGCCCTCGAGCGTCTCGGAAACCGGGACGGTGGGGTCGCCGGCGCCGGTGACGCGCATGGCCTGGTACACATAGCTGCGCCCCGAGAGCGGGTCGCGGATAGCGCCGCCCACGCAGGTGGCGGCACCGCCGAAGGGCTCGATCTCGGTCGGGTGGTTGTGGGTCTCGTTCTTAAACAGGAACAGCCAGTCCTGGTCCTCGCCGTCGACATCGACCTTCACCTTGACGGTGCAGGCGTTGATCTCCTCGGACTCATCGACATCGGTCATGATGCCGGTCTTCTTAAGATACTTGGCGCCGATGGTGCCCATGTCCATGAGGCAGACGGGCTTGGCGTCGCGGCCGAGTTCGTGGCGCATCTCCATGTAGCGGTCGAAGGCTTGCTGCACCACGGCGTCGTCGATCGTCACGTCGTCCAGGACGGTGCCGAAGGTGGTGTGGCGGCAGTGATCGGACCAGTAGGTGTCGATCACGCGGATCTCGGTGATGGTGGGGTCGCGGTCCTCATCGCGGAAGTACTGCTGGCAGAAGGCGATGTCCGCCTCGTCCATGGCAAGGCCGCGATCGGCGATAAAGGCGGCAAGGCCGGCCTCGTCGAGCTCGCGGAAGCCGTCGAGCACCTCGACGGGCTGGGGCTCGGGGGTCTCCATGTACAGCGTCTCGGGCAGGTCGAGCGAGGCGATGCGCGCCTCGACGGGGTTCACCACGTAGTGCTTGATGGCCTCGATGGCGGCCTCGTCCAGAGCGCCCGAGATGATATAGACCTTGGCGGAGCGCACGGCGGGGCGCTCGCCCTGGCTGATGAGCTGCACGCACTCGCTGGCGGAGTCGGCGCGCTGGTCAAACTGGCCAGGCAGGAATTCGACGGCAAAGACGGCGCCATCGCTTGCGGGGAGCTCGTCGTAGGTCACATCGACCTGGGGCTCGCTAAAGACGGTCGGCACGCAGGAGCGGAAAAGCTCCTCGTCGATGCCCTCGACGTCGTAGCGGTTGATGATCCTCAGGGCCTCGATGCCCTTGATGCCGAGAATCTCGGTCAGCTCGCCCTTGAGCTGCTGAGCCTCGACGTCGAACCCGGGTTTCTTCTCCACGTAGATACGAGAGACCATTGGTTTCTGCCTTCCTGATCGGTTGGGCGTACGGTACGGTATGCGGCAGCGGTCGGTTTGCGGGGTCTGCCCTGCGGTCGCCTTGAGCCACATGTTTGTAAACCTCACTATGATACGACAGCTCGCGGCGCGTTGAGGACGGCGAGGGTGCTACAGTGATGCGCAAACAAGAGAAAGGCATCACATGGCATTCGTTTCACTCGCCATCATCGCGCTCGTGGCCTTTGCAAGCCCCTTCATCGCCTCGGCGATTCCCGGAAAGCCCGTTCCCGAAACGGTCTTTTTGCTCGTGTTCGGCGCGGTGCTGGGACCCCATATGCTCGGCGTCATCCATGTAGATGCCGAGGTCTCGCTCGTGTCAGAGCTCGGTCTGGCATTTTTGTTCCTGCTTGCCGGCTTTGAGATCGATCCCAAGAACATCACGGGCGTCGAGGGTCGCTACGGTATGGCCACGTGGGCTGTCACATTTTGTATCGCCTGGCTTGCCGTGCGCTTTACCCCGTGGTTCTCGGTCAGCCATTTCGACGGTATCGCCGTGACGCTCGCCTTGACCTCGACGGCGCTTGGGGCGCTCATGCCCATCTTGCGCGAGCGGTTGCTTGCCGGAACGCGCGTCGGTGCTTCGATTCGTGCGGATGGTACGTGTGGCGAGCTCGGCCCCGTGCTCGCCATGTCGGTACTGCTGTCTGCCCGTACGGGCATCGAGACGCTGCTGATCTTGGGCTTATTTGCCGCCGTGTGCGTGCTGCTTGCCGTGGTCCCCAGCCGCTCCAAACGCGTCGGCAGCCGCTTCTTTGCGTTTGTCGAGGAGCGCGCCGATACCACGTCGCAGACGTTCGTACGCCTGACAGTGCTTATTTTGGTCACGCTCGTGGCGTTCTCGGCCATCTTTAGCCTCGATATCGTATTGGGCGCTTTTGCCGCCGGCTTTGTCCTGCGCTATATCATCCCCGAGGGCAACCATACGCTTGAGACCAAGCTCGACGGCCTGGCCTACGGCTTTTTGATCCCGGTGTTCTTTACCGTGTCGGGCGCTAAGATCGACCTGACGGCCGTGGTGTCGCGCCCCGGGCTACTCGTGGGCTTTATCTTGGCGCTGCTGATCATTCGTGCCGTGCCCATTCTCATCTCTATGAGCATTTGTCCCGTGACGCGCGATGTGTCGGCGTATGGCCGCATTACCGTGGCGCTCTACTGCACCACGGCGCTGCCGATCATCGTTGCCGTAACGAGCGTGGCCGTCAACGCGGGCGCGCTGTCGCAAGATATTGCGTCGGTCATGGTTGCCGCCGGTGCCATCACGGTGTTCTTGATGCCGCTGCTCGCGCAGCTCTTCTACCGCGTGGTCGACGCCGCACCGGTCGCCGCTGTAGCAGAAGTTGCCGAGCATCCATCCGATGCGCTCGACATCCTGCGCGCCCATCACGATTTGGCGAGCCTGCTCGCACGGGAGCACGAGCTGCTGACATCGCATGGCCACGGTCGCGTATTTGAGGGCCTGCCTACGCTCGATACGATTGCCGAGCGTCTTTCCGCCGAGGCAGCGAGCGGCCACATCGATGCCCGCATCGTGGATGCCGCTCATTTGCTGGCTGAGAAGACCTATGGCGACGAGATTGACCCGTCCAAGCTGACTCCGCGTGAGCGCCGCCGCCTGGAGCGCGCCAAGCTTGCTGTACACGAATACCGCCGCCGCATGCTAGAGCTCTATGCGCGCGATGAAGCCCAGGACGACGACGGCAAGTAGCAAGGAATGTCGGGATACGGGTTCCGTCCAAATAATAGAAGGCGCGCTGCCTGCGGTTGATGCGGACAGCGCGCCTTTTGCGTTGAACTCTGTTGAGGTTCGAAGCCGAAACTTTCGACCTTTAGGAGCGGGCTGCCCCGTCGACGGGGAGGATGGCGCCCGTGACATAGGAGGACATGTCGCTCGCAAGGAAAACGAAGGCGTTGGCAACGTCCTCGGGCTCGCCCATGCGACCGAGCGGAATAGTGGCGATGATGGGCTTGATGACCTCTTCGGGCAGGTTGGCGACCATATCGGTCTTGGTTACGCCTGGGGCAACGGCGTTGACGCGAATGCCCATGGGGGCGAGCTCGCGCGAGAGCGACTGGACCATGCCGTTGACGGCAAACTTAGACGTGGGGTAGCCGACGCCAGAGGGCTGGCCGTACTTGGCGACCATCGAGCTTGTGGTAGTGATGGTGCCGCCGTGGCCGGCCTCGGTCATGATCTTGGCGGCAGCCTGGTGACCGTTAAAGACGGCGACGACGTTGAGGTCCATAACTTTGGCGAACTCCTCGGCTGTATAGTCCAAAAGGGGTGAGCGCTGGGAGATTCCGGCGTTGTTGACGACCGTATCGAGACCGCCCATATCGGCTGCAGCCTGGGTAAAGGCCTCGGTCACGGCTTCGAGTGAGGTGAGGTCGCAGGAGCGACCCCAGACCTTGGCGTTGGGATAGATGGCTGTCAGCTTCTCAACGGCCGCATCGGCGGTCTCCTGACGCGAGCCAAAGACGGTGACGGTGGCACCCTCCTCGATAAAGCGGCAGGCGATGGCATAGCCGATACCGCGCGTGCCTCCGGTGATGATTGCTTTCTTGCCCTCGAGCAACATGGTGCCTCCATTCTTCGGGGGTGGACGTACGCAGCACAGGATAGCGGCGGACAAAAGCAAACATGCCTGCTTATCGGTGAGCGGTATCCCTGGTTGACACCGAACGGTCAAATTGTTCAAACGCGGATCGCGTCAATGCGCCCCGAGCGTGCAAATGAAAGGGCTCCCGTCCAAGACCAGACGGGAGCCCTTCGAGCAAATGCGTTGTGGGGTGTAAACCGAACTAGTTGGCCATGACGCCTTCGGTCCAGGCCTCGACGTCCTCGATGCGCAGGACGTTGGCGACCTCGGCCACGCAGTCGACGCTGGCAAGCTCCGCGGCGGCAGCCTGGACGTCCTTCTCGAGTGCGCGGTGCGTCAGGAAGATGACCGAGCAGGCATCGCTGACACCCGACTTGCCGTCCTCGACATCGTTGATGAGCGAGAGCGAAATGTTGTGCTTTGCAAAGATGTCGACCGTCTCGGACAGGTCGCCCACGCGGTCGGCGACCTTCAGGCGCACATAGTAC
>RPYR01000018.1 GCA_008671285.1 Collinsella aerofaciens
GCGGGCGCCTGAGCGCCCTGCGAGGGCACGTCGAGAATACTGAAGGATGCCGTGCTGTCGGGATCGATGGTGTGACGCGGCTGCGGGGTCTTTGCCGGCGAGATCGACATGTCGGCTGGCTCGCCGAGCGTGGCCGTAGCGTCGGCCTTGGCCTCGTCTGCCTCGGCCTGGGCCCAAGCTTGTTCGAAGGTCAGGGGCTCGACGGAATCGAGGGCGGCGTCCGAGTCGGCGGCGACGTCGTTGCCGGTCTCGTCCTCGTCGCTCGACATGCCACGCGGCGTAGGCTCGTCCCACCCCTCGTCCGGAGTCTCACCCTCGCTATACCACCATTCAAAGTTATCGATATCCATACGGGGCGCCCCTTAGGCCTCGCAAATAAACACTCGCTAGTTTTATACCCCCAGACGACACCGAAGCTCACCCGCGCCGGACACAAAAACCGTCACAACATTCGACGCTTTTCCTCGATTTCGAGATTTTCATCGAATGTTGTGACGGTTTAGGCGACTGGCCGGCAGCGCAATGTGACAAAGGGACTGCCCCTTTGTCACATTCTGTTAGAGTTGCAGGGATTGAATCCCGCTTATTCATGCGACATTGGAGTGACAACCTTGACCGCCGCAACCACGCCAAAAAGTAAGTCAACTGCCGCCGCGCTCTCCCCCGCACGCACCAAGCTCTGCCTGGCGCTGCTCGTGCTGTTGGGATTCTCGCTCGGCTGCTCCGAGTTCGTGGTCATCGGCATCGAAAGCGACCTAGCGACGGAACTCGGCGTATCGCTTGCCACCGCAGGCCAACTTATTAGCGTGTTTGCGCTTGTCTACGCCATCGCGACGCCAGTGCTTGCGCTCAGCACGGGGCGCTTCCGTCGTTACCAGCTGCTCGTGTGCTATAGCATCGTCTTTGTGCTCGGCAACCTGGTCATGGCGCTGGCACCCAACTTTCAAGTGCTGTTCGCCTCGCGCATCATCTTGGGCTCCGTCTCGGGCGCACTGCTCGCCGTGGGCGTGACGTACATCCCTGAGCTTCTGTCCCCGCAGCAAACTTCGCTTGCCATCTCGGTGGTGTACGGCGCGTTTTCCGTGGCGATGGTCTTTGTGACCTCGATCGGTAAGTTTGTGGCCGACACGCTCGACTGGCACGTTGCCATGTACGGCGCGCTGACCTTTGCCGTTTTGATCTGCGGAGCGCTCGTGGCGTTTATGCCGCGCGCTGGGCAAACCGACGAGCCCGCCACCTTTCGCGAGCAGGCGAGTCTGCTGCGCGAGCCGAGTATCATCACCGGCATGCTTATCTTTTTGTTTGGCGTGGGCTCGGTCTATGTGTTCTACGGCTACGTGACGCCTTATCTTGAGCAGGTGCTGGGCATGGGCACGGTCGAAGCCAGTACCACGCTTATGGCCTACGGCGTGTTCTGCCTGATCTCGAACATCCTGGGCGGATGGATCGACGCGCGTTTTGGCATGAAGGCGCTGCTTGTGACGTTTGTGCTGCAGGCGGCGGCATTGTTTGGGCTGTTTGCCGTAGGCGCTGCCATGCCGCTCGCGCTGGTCTTTGTCTTTAGCTTGGCGATGCTTATGTACCTGTTCTCGGTGTCGTGCATCACGCACTTTATGGACGTGGCACGCAACCGTCATCCTAAGTCGATGGTGCTCGCGAGTTCGGTTGAGCCCATGGCGTTTAATGTCGGCATTTCGTTTGGCACCGCGGTGGGCGGCGCCGTGGTAAGCGGAGTTGGCATTGCCTACGTTGGCGCGGTTGGTGCCGTGTTCTCGCTTGTGGCCTGGGCGCTCACGCTGGTGACGATTAAGTTGGCTCGCTGGGAGCGCAAGCGGGCGAGGGTGCAGGCGTAGATGCGATACTCGAGCTCGATGATGGCGATCGAAAGGAAACCGCATATGCAACGCGTACTGTTTATCTGTCATGGGAACATCTGTCGCTCGACGATGGCTGAGTCCGTGTTTACCGAGCTGGTGCGCCGCGCTGGACGCGAGGCGGAGTTTGTCATTGATTCCGCTGCAACGTCGACCGAGGAAATCGGCAATCCGCCGCATCGTGGCACCGTTGCCAAGCTGCGTGAAGTCGGGATTCCTGTCGTTGCCCACCGTGCGCGCCAGGTGCGTCGCGCGGAGTATGGTGACTGGGACCACATTGTCTATATGGATGCCGAGAACGCGCGCGGTCTGCGTCGCATTTTTGGCAGCGATCCCGATAGCAAGATCTCGCGCCTGCTCGATTGGACCGATCGTCCCGGCGACGTGGCCGATCCCTGGTACACCGGCAACTTCGATGCCACCTACCGCGATGTGCTCGCCGGCTGCACCGCTATGCTCGAGCAGTTATAGGCAAGCGAGCACGCGGACGCACGTGCCACGCCATCGGCATAAAACGAGCGTGGATGATCTCCCACTTTGAGCGTTCAAGCGCGCGCTAAACGGGAGAAAATCCACGCTCGTTATTATTGAGGGAGAAAAACCTCGCTCGATTGATTCGCTCGATTACTCGTCGACAACCTCAGCGAGCCAGACGTTCAGCGTATCGACCTCGGGGCAGCAGAACTTTGCCGTACCAGGCTCGTTGCCAGGCACGGTTCCGCCATAGCGCAGGATATCGATATAGGGAAAGCCCACATGGCAGGCCATGGCGCACATCTTGCCGCGGTCGCGGTCGAAGTCGAAGACGTCACCCGGCTTGTGCCCGTGATGGCAGCGGCATGTGCCCAGCTGGTCCACGCAGCTAATACGAATACGTGGGCGCCTGCCGCGCGGGGCACCGAGCGGCTTGTTCTCGCCCGCCGCCTCGGTGCTGCTCTCGTCGGCGTTACTCATGGTCAATCACATCCAGGCAGGCCTCGATGGGAAGGCCGGCGGACTTATCCTCCTGGTCGGCATTGCGCTCGATGAGCTCCGCTACCACACGCATGGCATCGCTCGTCGCGCGCTGCAGACTCCAACCTGCCATAACGCGGCCGACGAGCACCGCCGAAAACGTGTCGCCCGTGCCCGGGAAATAGACCGGGATCAGGTCGAAGGGAATCGTGAAGTACTCCCCCGCCACGTGGTCGTAACCGATGACGACATTCGCACCGTCGACCACAGCGCTCGTAATGACCACCGACTTGGCGCCCAGGACACGCACGGCATCCACAAGAGCACGGGCCTCGTCGGGCGTAATTTGCTCGGCGATAGGCGTATCGGTGAGCAGGCACGCCTCGGTGTAGTTTGGCACCGCATAGTCGGCGCACTCGAGCAGGCTGCGCATGAGGCCGATCGTGGACTCGGGCACGCCGGCGTAGAGCTTGCCGTTGTCGCCCATGATGGGGTCGACGAACACCTTGGTGCCCTTTTGCGCGCGACGGTGGCAGAAGTCCGAAATAATGCGCGTCTCTTCCTCGGTCACGATAAAGCCGGTGGAGATGGCGTCGAACTCAAAGCCGAGCTCCTCCCAGATGGCGAGGCTCTGGCGCACGTACTCGGTGGTGTCATGGATGTAGAACTTGGGATAGTTGAGCGTATCGGACACAAGTGCCGTCGGCAGATTGTGGATACGGTAACCCATGTGCGACAGCACCGGCAGCATGGCGGAAAGCGCAACCTTGCCGTAGCCGCACATATCGTTGATCAGCAGCAGCTGAGTGTTCTTCATGAGGGTCTCCCTTGGTTCGGGCACGGCGCAGCGGCGCCACAGTGCGACTAAGTGTAGCGCAGGGGACGTTGTGAGCGGAGTCGAGCAGCGCGAAGGGTAAATTGTTGCGGAAAGGTTACGGAAAATGATCCCTTTTCCTCCGTCCCCAAGGGATTGCATGCACCGAAACGGACCGTGGCGGAATCACAGGTTGAGGACGGACAGACACTATGACCCAATCCGAGGGCACTAAAAAGATAGGAGCCCCCGCTCGTGACCGCGGGTCGGGGCTGCGACAATGATGTTGAAGTGCCATAGGCGCAGCCGCGCCGCAACGAGGTTGGGAGGCTCCCATGCCAAAGTA
>RPYR01000181.1 GCA_008671285.1 Collinsella aerofaciens
CCCCAACAACCACGCGGGCATCATGATTCTGGGCAGCTGCTTCCTCGCCACCACCGGTGCCGAGGCGCTCTACTCCGACATGGGCCACGTCGGCCGCGGCAACATCTACGCTACCTGGCCGTTCGTTAAGTGCTGCCTGCTGCTTTCCTATATGGGCCAGGGCGCTTGGCTTATGAACAACGCTGCCAACCCCGAGCTCATGGGCATTGCCGATCTCAACCCGTTCTACCAGATGCTCGCCCCGGGCCTGCGCCCGTTTGCCGTCGGCCTTTCCACCGTCGCGGCCATCATTGCCTCGCAGGCGCTCATCACCGGCGCATTCTCGCTGGTGTCCGAGGCCAGCCGTCTGGACCTCATGCCGCACATGCAGGTCTTCTACCCTGCCGAGACCAAGGGCCAGCTCTACATCCCCATGGTCAACAACGTCATGCTTGTCGGCTGCGTCATCGTGGTGCTGCTGTTCCAGAACTCGGCGCATATGGAAGCCGCCTACGGCCTTGCCATTACGCTGACAATGATGTGCACCACGCTGCTGCTCTTCTTCTACCTGCACGAGGAGCGCAAGCTCAAGGTTGCTCCGTGGATCTTCGCGGCCTTCTTCCTTTTGCTGGAAGGCTTCTTCTTCGTGAGTTCACTCACCAAGTTCTTCCACGGCGGCTACTTCACCATCCTCATGGCCGCGCTCATCATGGGCATTATGGTGTGCTGGTACAACGGCACGGCGGTCGAGCAGCGCCAGTTTACGCTGCTGCCGCTGCGCAGCTACCTGCCGCAGCTCAAGCGCCTGCGTGACGACGACCGTTACGAGCGCATGAGCGACAACGTCGTGTACCTGACCAAGGACACCCATACCGACTACATCGACCGCGATATCGTCTATTCGATCTTGGACAAGCATCCCAAGCGCGCCCGCGCCTGGTGGTTTGTGAATGTCGAGACCATGGACGAACCGCACACCTTTGCCTATTCGGTCGAGACGTTCGGCACCGACTACGTGTTCCGCGTGCATCTGTACCTGGGCTACAAGATCAACCAGCGCGTCAATGCCTACCTGCGTCAGGTTGTTCAGGACCTGGCTGCCACCGGCGAGCTGCCGCCGCAGACGCATGACTACTCGGTCTACAAGGATCCGGGTAACATCGGCACGTTCAAGTTCGTCCTGATCCGTAAGCTTCTGGCGCCCGAAAGCGATGTGGAGCCCAGCGAGCGTACGGCCATCACGCTCAAGTACATCATTCGCCGCGCCGCCGGCACGCCCGCGCGTTGGTACGGCCTGGAGAACTCCAACGTGAGCTTTGAGTACGTGCCGCTGTTCACCAAGTTCAAGGCCGTGAACAAGATGCAGCGCCTGGCTCCCAACGAGCGGCCGTAGTCGACGCTCGAGGTTTGTCTGCGAACGGGCGGGCTTGTATTGACGGGGATTGAGTCCTGGGAGGAAACCATGGATGCAAAGGTGCTTGACGGTTGCGATCTTGCGACCGAGCTGGTGCGTGAGGTACGCGCCGATGCTGCCGAAGATCGGTTCTTTACGAATCGGGCCAACATGGACATGGCCGACCGCGTGATTTCGATCGTGGTGACGGTGCTTGTCGCGGCGTGCGTGTGCGCACTGCTCGCGCACGTGCTGTTTGTCTAACGTCCGCAGGTTGCAAAGGCTTTACACTTGGAACCACCACAAGGGGAAACCACCACAAAGGTGCCTGTCTCCTTTGTGGTGGTTTTTGTTTTTGAGAGAGGGGCGGAACGCTGATGGACGTCCGTACGGACGGCGATATTGCCGATAGCTTTTGGTGGCGGCGCACAACGCTGACGCGCCGCACTCCTCTGTATGACGCCTGCGTATCGGTGGGGCTGCTGGTCGCGGCGACGATTGTGGGCGCGCTGCTCGACCATCCGGGTCTCGCGCCGAGCATCATGATCGTCTATGTGTTCGCCGTTCAGCTGTGCGCATTCTTTACCTGCAGTCGCCTGTATTGCTTGCTGAGCTCGGCTGCCGCCGTGGCGCTCTACAACTTCTTGTTTGTCGACCCGCGCTACTTGCTGTCGTTTATCGACCGCGGCTATCCCGGCATGTTCTTCATCATGTTTGTGGTCTCGCTTGTGTCGAGCTCGATTGCCTTGGCCCTGCGTCGCGCTTTGGCACAGGCTGCCGCCAGCGACCGCCGCACGCATATGGTGCTCGAGACCAACCGCATGTTGCAGCGCTGCGCCGACGAGCAGCAGATCGTTCACGCCATGGCCACGCAGCTGGCGCGTCTTTCGGGCTGTCCGGTCGTGTGGTACAGCGCCGACGCCGAGGGCGATGACCTGCTGCCGCGTGCGACATACACGGCCGTGGGCGATGCCGCGCCGGTGCACGAGCTGGCGCCGCAGATGCCACCGCGGCTCTCGGCGTCCGCCTATGTGGGAACGCCGCTCGATGCTACGTTCGGCGGCTCGGCGTTTTATGGCATCTACCTGACGGTTCGCACGGGCGACGGCTTCGCGCGCTCGGGCGACCCCGCCTCGGTGGTGGGCGTGCTGGCTATCGTTGCCGAGCCCGACGTGCTGACGCACGAGGAGCGGACACTTGCCGATGCTATCGTGAGCGAAGGTGAGCTGGCGCTCGATCGCGCCCGCGCCATGGAGGCCCGCGAGGAGGCGGCGGTGCTTGCCAAAAATGAGCAGCTGCGCGCCAACCTGCTGCGCTCCATCTCGCACGACCTGCGCACGCCGCTCACCAGTATTTCGGGTAATGCCGATGTGCTGCTCGACCAGGGCTCGACCGGCACCGCCGTGCTCGACGCCCAAACGCGCCGCGGCCTGCTCTTGTCCATTCGCTCGGATGCGCAATGGCTCAACGCCACCGTCGAGAACCTGCTCGCCATCACCAAGCTCGAGGGCGGCGGCATGCATCTGTCGACAACGCTCGAGCTCATGGACGATATCGTCGAGGAGGCGCTGCGCCACGTGAACCCTGCCGTGCGCGAGCACGACCTTAAGGTGGTGGCGTGCGATGAGCCGGCGCTCGTCAACGTCGACGCGCGCCTGATGGTGCAGCTGGTGGTCAATCTGGTGAACAACGCCATCACCTATACGCCCGCAGGCTCGCATATCATGATTTCGATTAGCGTCGACGATGGACGCGTGGCGTGCTCGGTGGCCGATGACGGCCCGGGCATTGCGCCCGAGGACCGCGAGCGGATCTTTGAGTCGTTCTATACCGCCAACCACGGTTTGGCCGACAGCCACCGCAGCGTGGGCTTGGGTCTTTCGCTCTGCCGCTCCATTGCGCTGGCGCATGGCGGTAGCATAGAGGTTGCCGCGGCGGACCCGCACGGCTCGGTCTTTACGATTGAGCTTCCCGTCGCCGATGTTTCGTTTGATAAGGAGTAGCGCCGTGCCAAACTCTGCCGTAAAACCGCTCATCTTGGTCGTTGAGGACGACCCCGCTGTCCGCAACCTTATCGTTGCCGCGCTCGAGGCGCACGGCTTGCGCCATATGGCTGTAGAGACCGCCCATGCCGCTATTGCCGCCGCCTCGTCGCAGGCGCCGAGCATCGTGCTGCTCGATCTGGGCCTGCCCGATATGGACGGCGTCAAGGTGGTGGAGTCGGTGCGCGCATGGTCGGGCATGCCGATCATCGTGGTCTCGGCGCGCAGCGAGGACGCGGACAAGATTCGCGCGCTCGATGCCGGCGCCGACGACTACCTGACCAAGCCGTTTTCGGTCGAGGAGCTGCTCGCGCGTATTCGCACGACGCTCAGGCGCCTTTCGTATGCGCAAACGGGCGGTGTTGCCTCCGAGGGCTCGTTCGATACCGGCGAGCTGCATATCGACTTTGATGCCGGCATTGCCACGATGGATGGCGAGGAGCTGCATCTGACGCCGATTGAGTACAAGCTCCTGTGCCTGCTGGCACATAACGCCGACAAGGTACTGACGCACCAGTTTATCCTGCACGAGATTTGGGGCACGGCAACTAAGAGTGACCTGGCAAGCCTGCGCGTCTTTATGGGTACGCTGCGTAAGAAGATAGAGTCCGACCCCGCGCATCCGCGTTACATCCAAACGCACGTGGGTATCGGCTATCGCCTGGTCACCCAAGGCTAGGACGGCGTCCGCCATCCCAATATGAGTTGCGGTGAAATACGGTCTAAATTTGCCTAATTCCAGGCAAAGCAGTCCGTATTCCACCGCAACTTTGTTATTTGCCTTTGGGCTTGCTGGCGTAGAACTTCTTTTTTTTGGGCTTGCCAGCGGGGGAGGGCTTGCCAGCAAAGTTGGACTTGCCGTTGCCGGCCTGCGCGTGCGTGGGTACTGCCGCGCGAGGCTTGCGGACCTCGGGGTTGCGCAGCTCCTCGGTTCGCTCGGCAATCTCCTCGGCGCTAAAGCCGACCTCTGCCATGGCGTCCTCAATGGGCAGGCGGCGCACGATATAGCAGTGGTGCACCTTTTGGTTGCGCGCGAAATCCTCGGGGATGGTCTGCGCCGTAATGTCCTCCAACACGACGCCCGCGCGCGCGAGCTTGCGCGTCTCGGGGCGGAAGCCACGCAGGTTGCAGCTAAAGATGGCGTGGCCGCCCTGTGCGAGCAGGCGCGATACGCCGGCCAAAAGCTCAACATGGTCGCGCTGGACATCCCAGGTGCGGCGGCCCATCTTGGATGAGTTCGAGAACGTGGGCGGGTCGACAAAGATCAGGTCCCAGCGGTTGCGCGTCTGGCGCTGGTCGCGAATCCAGGCAAGCACGTCGTCGCGCACAAAGTGATGCTGCGGCCCCACAAAGCCGTTTTGGCGCATGTTGCGCTCGGCCCAGTCCAGGTAGGTGTTGGAGAGGTCGACCGTCACGGTCTCCTCGACGCCGCCGTCCGCCGCGTAGCAGGTGGCGGTGCCGGTGTAGGCGAACAGGTTGAGGAAGCGGCGTGCCTGTTTGGCGTGCTCGCGCACCAGGTTGCGGGTGACGCGGTGATCCAAGAAGATGCCCACATCCAGGTAGTCATCAAAGTTGACGGCAAAGGTGAGTCCGCCCTCTTCGATGAGCGGCAGGCGACGGCGCGCGATGTTGGCGCGCTCGCCCGAGCCGCCCTTGCCGGCGCCCTGCTTGCCGTACTGCGAGCCGCCGCGCGAACGCATGCGGGCCTTGGCGTGCACATGCTCGGCGGGAACATCTAGGATGCGCGGCGCGATGGCCAAAATGTCGAGCATGCGGGCCTGGGCTAGCGCGGGGTCGATGGTCTTGGGCGCGGCGTATTCGGCGATGACGAGCCAGCGGCCCGGCGTCTGCGGGCAGCCCTCGTACAGGTCGATGGCGGCGGAGTAGTCGGGAAGGTCGGCATCGTAGACACGGTAGCAGCTCACGCCCTCGCGCTTTGCCCACTTGCGACGCAGACGGGCGTTCTTGCGCAGGCGGTTGGCGAACTGCTCGGACTCGGGGATGAGCACGGGCAGCGGCTTGCCGTCACCCAGGTCGAGCGTGGCGGCAGGTTCGGACATGGCGGGAGCGGTGCTGCCTTCATCATTGGCGTTGTCGACATCTGCAGTCTCGCCTTCAGCACCTGCACTGGTCGCAGCTTCAAATGCCGCGGCGGCGTGATCGAGCGAGGGCCAAACCTCAATAGTTGCCTCTTCATTGTTGGGCATGACGGCAATCGAGCGCTTGGGCTCGGCGTGGAGCGCGCGGGCCAGCAATCCGTCGCGGGTGAGCGCGGCGACCGGTGCCGAGGCAAGCTCGGGCGCGCGGCGCAGCTCACCGACCAGCGTCATGGCGTCGTGCATGAGCGAAAGCGGGGTTTCGGTGGTGTCTGCGACCACGGCGGCACCGGCGACGGCGCCCGCGTGGTCCAGCACGGTGGCGGACTTGGCGGCGCAAAAATCGACAAAACGCTTGTAGCCGGCGCACTTGACCATGCGCTCGGCGGTCTTGCGGGCGGCGGGGTCGATGTCTACGGCCACAATGCGTGCTTGGCGCTCGCGTGCTGCCGCCTCGCGCTCGCGTGCCTCGGCAAGCAACTGCTCCCACAGAGCGGCGTCGTGCAGCTGCCAGCCCTCAAAGCCCCAGTGGTCGCGGGCGGCGCCCGGTGCACGGTCAGTCAGGATATTCACGGCCTCCAGCAGCAGGCCGCCGCCGGCGCACGAGGCGTCGATCAGCGTGGGCAGGGCCTCGTTCTCGTAATCGTCGGCCGTCAGCTCGCGCTCGCACAGCGTGGTCCAGCCGACCTGCGAAAGCACCAGGGCGGCGTAGTCGGGGCGCAGCACGTGCGAGCCCTCGCCGGCACGGGTCGCCGCGGGCGGCAGGCGCTTGAACAGCGGGTCGCCCGAAAGATCCAGGCTGATGCTCGCGCGGCGCTGGCGCAGCGAAAGCAACAGGTGAACGTCGGGATCGGCAACGTCGACATCGGCGCGACGGCCCGTGGTCTCGGCCAGACGGTCGCACAGCGCGTCCTTGGCGCGCAGGGACGAGAAGCGCGTGTTGCGCAGCTGCTCGGTCACGCCGCGGGCGGTGATGGCGATGGTGGCGCCGGGGCGGATGATGGTCTCCCAGGTGATGTCGTAAACGCTATCGTACAGCTCGTCGGCATCCTGCGCCTCAAAGCGCCCGAGCACCGCAAACACGCGGCTCGCTAGGCGCGACCACAGACAGGCGCGGTAGCCTTCTTCGAGCTCGCCCTCAAATGTAGCGCGGCCCTTCAGCCGGCGAACATGCGAAAGCCCGAGGCGTTTAAGCTCATCGGCGAGTGCGGACTCAAAGCCCTCGGGGCAGCTTGCGTAAAATTCCATGGGTGACCTCTCTGGTTGCGTCGCTCCATTATATGATGGA